>JAEZSD010000074.1 GCA_023422095.1 Bacillota bacterium | reverse complement strand
ATTTTTTTGCTAATATTCGATAGGCGCTTTTTATTTCATCCTTGGTTGCGTTCTTTTTTAAACCAAGGATTTCATAGCAATCTCTTTTTTCAGCCATATCCATCCTCCTTTTTTACAAATCACCAGTAAAGCAAAACTCTACTGGTGAAATGATTTGTGTTTTATTTATGCTTTATGTCCGTCTTTGCTTGTAAAATCAGCATCAACTACATCATCGCTTGAAGTTCCTGGTTTTGCTTCGTCAGCAGCTTTACCATCTGGTCCAGCGGAAGCACCACCAGCTTGTGCTTGTTGCATATAAGCAGCGGCTTGCTCGAGCTCATTAATGCGAGTTCTTAAAGTTTCGATATCGTTGTTATCTAAAGCAGTTTTTAACTCATCGCGCATTTTTTGAGTTTGTTCTTTTTGGGTTGGATCCATCGACTCACCCTTTTCTTGCATAGCGATGTCAATATCATTGATTAAGCCTTCGGCTTTATTCTTGAGTTCGGTTTCTTCTTTTCTCTTTTTGTCCGCTTCGGCATTTTCTTGCGCTTCACGAACCATGCGATCGATTTCTTCTTTGCCTAAACCTGTGCTACCCGAAATAGTAATATTTTGTTCTTTTTGGGTATCAAGATCCTTAGCGTTGACTTTAACGATGCCGTTAACATCGATGGAGAAAGTGACTTCAATGCGAGGCTGTCCTCGACGAGATGGTTTAATACCAGTTAGATGGAAATGGCCGAGCAATTTGTTGTCGTGAGCCATGGGGCGTTCGCCCTGATAGACCATGATGTCGACCGCGGGTTGATTATCCGCAGCGGTGGAGAAGATTTGGCTTTTGGTAGTTGGAATTGTTGTGTTGCGTTCAATTAAAGGAGTCATTACTCCACCGAGGGTTTCAATACCGAGAGTTAAAGGAGTGACGTCCAATAAAACGACATCTTTGACATCTCCGCTCACGACGCCACCTTGATAGGCAGCACCGATGGAAACGGCTTCATCTGGGTTGACAGATAAATTAATTGATTTGCCAGTCATACTCTTTACTAATTCTTGAACAGCTGGCATGCGGATAGAACCACCGATCATTAAAATTTGATCGAGATCTTTAGAGGTGATTTTAGCATCAGCAAGAGCGCGTTTAACTGGTTCTTCACATCTCTTTAAGAGATGTCTTGTCAAATCTTGGAATTTCGCTCTCGTAAGAGTGACTTCAAAGTTGACTGGTCCAGTGGCCTTCATGCTAATGAATGGAAGAGAAACAACAGTCTCCATCAAGGCCGAGAGTTCAATCTTAGCTTTTTCGGCTGCTTCTCTAATTCTTTGAAGCGAACTTTTGTCGGTGATATCAACACCACTTTCAATTTTGATTTGGGCTTTAATCCAATCAGCAATGACTTGATCCCAGTCATCACCACCGAGTTTGTTGTCCCCGGCTGTAGAAATAACTTCGAAAGTTCCATCGCCAATATCGAGGATAGAAACGTCGAAAGTTCCACCACCTAGATCGAAAACAAGAATCTTTTCTGATTTTTTGGTGTCAAGACCATAGGCTAACGCTGCGGCAGTGGGTTCGTTAATAATACGAACGACATCTAAGCCAGCGATTTGGCCAGCATCTTTAGTTGCTTGGCGTTGAGCATCGTTGAAATAAGCGGGAACTGTAATAACAGCTTTGTCTACCTTATGACCGAGATGAGTCTCAGCGTATTTTTTCATGTACGCGAGAACTTTCGCGGAAATTTCTTGGGGAGTAAAGTCTTTATTAGTGCAGTTAATATGAATTTTTTCGGAACTTCCCATCTTACGTTTAATCGAACTGATTGTGTCTGGGTTGGTGACGGCTTGACGTTTAGCGGCGTTGCCGACAATTTCTTCACCATTGGCTTTGAAAGCCACGACAGAAGGAGTTGTGTTGGTTCCTTCTGGAGTGGGGAGGACTTTGACTGTGCCATCCGCTTGTAAATAACTCACGACGGAGTTAGTTGTACCTAAATCGATACCTAGAATAATTTCTTTTGCCATAATTTAATTTCCTCCTTATGCATCGAATTTGTCTTGGGTTTGGTTTTCTTCTGGTTTTGTTTCTTTAGCCTTCTGCTTACCAGTTACTGATACAATGGCATGTCTAATAATTAAGTCATGCAGTTTATATCCTTTGCCGTAAACACGGGCGACTCGATTCTCTTCGCCTTCAGATTCAGTGACATCCATGGCGTTCATCGTGAGAGCATCGAACTTATCACCAACATTGGGAGTGATTTCAACTACTCCTTCGTTTTGTAATACCGACACCAGATTTCGGTATATATATTGGAATCCAGTCAGGTAATTTTTCATGGCCGGATCAGTTGGCTCATTTTGTAAAGCGAGATAGAAACTATCGAGAATGGGAATCAGTGATTCAATGAATCCTTCAGCGCGGTACTTAATCGCTCTTGATTGATCCTTTTCTAGACTAGCTCTTAAATTTTTAGTATCGGCATAAGCGCGATAATATTCGTTTTTCCAATGATCAACATCGCCTTTTAATTTGTTGACCTCGTTTTTATAATCCTTACGATTATGAAGTTCCTTTTCCGTACATTCTTCTGTACAAGTTGTTTTGTCTTTAGGCATCTCCACCATCTTTTCCTCCTTTATCATCAAATTGTGCGAAATATTCATTTAGTTTTTCACTCAAGTATTCGAGAGCGCTGAGCGCTTTGTCGTAATCCATACGAGTGGGACCGAGCAAGGTAATGGAAGTTTCTCCTTCACTTCCAAGCTTAATTTTAGCGGTAATGGCTGATACATCAGGATTTCCGCTCACGTCACCTATTTTAACGACAGGGATATTGCTATCTCCTTTTAAATTTCCTTCAACTTCTTTAATTAACGTACTGTCATTGAGAAGGTGGAACATTCTTTGAAGCTTTTCAGCGTCGTTTTTGAATTCAGGATTATTGAACAGTTCTTCTCTTCCGTACAAGGAGAGACGGTCGCTTGCGAAGCGAACAAATGTTTCAAGTAAGGCTTGATAAACCAAGTCGTGACTAACAATATAATCGTTAAGAATTGGTTTTAGAGCTTTTATTTTCTCAACTAATTGAAATATGGGTGTACCTTTCAAGCGATCATTTAATAAGGTAACGCACGAGACTATTTCACTAGCATCAATGCCTTTTTCTAAGAGGAAGGTTTTGTTTTCCACGTAGCCTTTATCAGTCACAAAGACCGCTGTTATAGTATTAGGACCAATAGGGACAAGCTGAATGTTAGCGAGTCGCTCTTCTTTTTCATCCGGACCCATAACCACAGAAACAAGAGAAGTCATTTGCGATAGTATTTCACAGCTTGATTTGAGCACTTCTTCAATAGACTGGATCTTAGCAGTTAATATGTTTTGCAAAGAATATTTCAAGTCTTCATCGACACTTTTGTCGCGAAGGTGTTCGCAGTAGTAGCGATATCCTTGCGCGCTTGGGGCTCGCCCACTTGAGGTGTGGGTTTTTTCTATCAATTCACTTTTTTCCAAGGCAACCATTTCATTGCGGATGGTTGCTGAAGAATAGGGAAGGTGATATTCATCAATCAAAGTTTGGCTACCGACTGGTTCAGCGTGTTTAATAAAGTATTCAACGATATGTTTAAGAATCGTATCACTTCTTGATAATGCCATATCATAACCTCCTTTTAGCACTCTTTCGTTTTTAGTGCTAGTCTAATTATAAAATGTTTATTGGCAGTGTCAACAGGTAATTGCTAAAAAATAATCAGACATAGTCTAATTCATAAAAAAATGGCTTTTTTGCCATTAAAATAATGTTTCAAAAGTAAAAAAATCTATTCGCTCATGAACTGAACGATGATTTGATCGAGTATCATCATTCCTTCGTAAGTAGGGATTAAATGATTGTCTTCTATCTTCAATAAACCTTCATTGATGAATGATGTAATACTCGGCTGGTGAATGGAGAGGAAATCTTCGCCAAAACGTTTCTGGTATTCATCAAAGGATAAACCCAAGATGGTCCGCAAAGAGAGCATGAGGTAATATACTTTATCATCTTCATAAGTAACCAATTCCTTACTACCCAAGAAATGTCCATTGTTATATTGATTAATGCTGTTCGTGTTGCGGTAGCGATATTTATCGACAAAGCCACTCGCTCCGAGACCAATTCCATAATACTGATCATCTTTCCAATAAGTGAGATTATGAAGGCTAAAACGACCTGGTTTGGCCCAGTTGCTTACTTCGTAATGAATAAAACCCGCTTCAGTCAATTGATTAGCGATTAAATCGTATAATTCTCGAGAATAGTCATCGCTGACTTCTTTAATTCCATCAAGGTAAAATTTGGTGTGTGGGTGAATGGATAATGAGTAGCAAGAGATATGTTCGACCTCTAAATCAATTAAGCTATTAATATCCTGTAACAACATGTTTTTAGTAACCTGGGGAAGTCCTAAGATGAGATCGACGTTAATGTTATTAAAGCCAAGGTTACGCGCATGTCTAATTGCCGTCTTAACATCATTAAAAGTGTGATGCCTATTGAGCAAAGCGAGAATTTTATCATCTGTCGATTCCACACCCAAAGAAATACGATTAACTCCATATTTCTTTAACATAGTTAATTTTTTAATACTTAGAGATTCTGGGTTAGCTTCAATTGTGAATTCTTCCGCATCTTTTGAATAAGGTTGAAGCATATTTAAAAGCTTCTCAAAGAGATGGTCTTCTAACGAGGTTGGTGTGCCCCCTCCAATATATATTGTCTTTAGAGAATGGTTGATATTTGAAGATGTTAGTTCTTCTTGGAGCATCTCGAGATATTTTTCTGCTAAAGAAGTAAAATACTGCAACTTGGGGAAGTCGCAGTAATGACAAATGTGTTCACAAAAAGGAATGTGAATATAAAGGGAAGAGGGCTTATTTGTCATCTTCCTTATCTTTGTAGCTGCTGATTTCTTCAGCGGTTTTTTCATCATCAACTGGGACAAGAACTCTATCTAGTTCTTCTTTGATGATTTCTTTTTCATCCTTTTTCTGTTCTTTGAGTTTTGGATGCATTAGACGGTGAATAATAAACGCAATTAAAGCGATAATTGCCGCAGCGATGACAATGATAAGAAATATTAATAAATTGTCCATAAAATAGCCTTTCTAGTTACGAGGAATTGGTGTGTAAACATTTTTGTTTTTCACCATTTCTTTACGATAATACCCTAATTCCACTAAATGGTCCATAGATGTTCTTGCTGTTTCATATGCACAGCCAAGCGCTTTCTTGCATTGGGCAATCGTATATTTCTTCCCTAATGTGCAATGACGAGCATAAAACTTTGCTTCATTTCTCTTTAGGGAAGGATCTAATTCTAGAAGATGTTCTTCTAAACGGCAAGCCTGCTTTTCGTCTAAAACTGGAGGAATGTAACTGACAGCAATCTTTTCAGTTGAGACTTCGCTCACTTCTTCTTTTTCAACTGGTTTAGGCTCGCTCTTTTCAGTCGGCTTAACAACAGGTTCCCTTGGTTTTAGCTCAGGTTTAGCAAATATTGGTTCTCCTGGAAGAGGTTCTTTTTCAATAATTTGTTCTTTTTTAACTTCTATAATCGGCTCTACTGCCTCAGCGGGAACTTCTTCGATGCGATAGTAGTCTTTTTTCATCTCTTCGCTGTTTCGATTGGCGATATAATCGAGAACTTTTTCGCATTTGTCACTGATATAAGGAAGGGCAAAGTTGATGAAGTATGTCAAGTCATTGGTTTTTTGCACTTCAACAAGGAGGCGGGCGATGACATCTTGTTTCTCGTTAAGAAGTGATTCGAAAGGTAATAGAACACCCAATTCAGAAAGGCCAGTATGAGCTAAGACAGCTTTCATCATTAATAGAGCAATTTCATCGTTATATGAAGGAAAAGGACGAATGTAATTTACATAATAATATGTAGCAATACTTTTGACTAGACCACTACTTTTTCCATTCTGAATGAAAGAGAATAAATCGTTCATCATTGAATCGATTAAATGAACAGGAGCAGCAGTATAAACAGGATCAATTAAAACGCGATTTTCGGGATTCTTATCATCTTTAATCCGATAAAAGCTGGTCAGTTCAGATTCCCCAATAATTTTGGCGTATAATTCGGCGAGGAAATCGATATCAATTTGGCTTGAAAATTTACTTTTTATAAAAGTTAATGAGTTTAAATAATGTTTTAAGATTCGATGAGTGTTCGAAATTTCTTTTACATTTCCTTGAACGAGTGAACGTAAATAAGGTTCCGTGACATCCAACTCATATTTAGAAGCGACAAACTCTAATGATTTAATCAACCAAGCATCTTCAAATTGTTTGGCATCTCCGTTGCTTGGACTCATGCGCATATACTCACGTAAAATGCGAAGGAGTTTCCCTTCTAGTTCATTTACGGATGTGGCCACTGTTGGGCAAAAGCACACCAGTAAAGAATTGCGATCAACGCTCTTGATATTTAAATACTGATTATAAGCGCTTCGATAGGAAAGAATATTGGCCCAGATATTATCAATGAGAGACATTTTTAATTCTTTGCCAACTTCACTACGAGTCGCATATTTAGTTTCAGTAAAACGAATAGCTAAATCATTGCTTGCCATAAAAGATACCTCTTTCTGGCTTTATTATATAAACATTTCGAAAAATATGGCAAGAAGAAAACCAAAATAACTACTAAAATTCTACTAAATAAAAACTAATTATCATCATCGTCAATCGATAAGATTGACATAAAGGCTTCTTGAGGTACTTCGACAGAACCAATCTTTTTCATCCTCTTTTTGCCTTCTTTTTGCTTTTCAAGAAGTTTCTTTTTACGAGAAATATCTCCTCCATAGCACTTGGATAAGACATCTTTTCGCACTGCTTTAACATCAACGCGCGCCACTACTTTACCACCAATTGCAGCTTGAATAGGAATTTCAAATTGCTGTCGAGGAATCACTTCTTTGATTCTTCTAATAACGCCAAGACCTCGTTTATATCCATCAGGACGATAGATGATGCTACTCAAAGCATCAACGACCGTCGCATTTAATAAGACATCCAATTTGACAAGATCGCTTTTTCGATATGAGGAGTATTCATAGTCAAAAGAAGCGTATCCCTTCGTATAACTCTTGAGTTTATCAAAGAAATTATAAATAATTTCAGCAAGTGGTAATTGGTATATCAAAATCATTCTGGTTTCATCGAAATATTCAAGATTCTCATATATGCCACGTCTTTCTTGACATAACTCCATAATCGCTCCGACATATTCTTTTGGAGTCATGATTGAAGCTTTAACATATGGTTCTTCAATATGATCAAT
>JAEZSD010000094.1 GCA_023422095.1 Bacillota bacterium | reverse complement strand
CTCCTGAGATGGTTGAAGAAGCTAAAAAGGCTTTACAAGCACGAGGTTTCAAAACAATCTATGAAAGTCTCGCGGGAGCAACAATTACCAGTCATTGCGGACCAAAGACTCTTGGTATTCTCTATATAAATGATGGTGGAAAAGCTTAATTAGGCTGGCTTAAAAATAGTTAAATAAAAACATTGGATCTTTGAAGCAAAATCGCTTATTTAACCAATGTTTTTTTATTCTCTTTAATTGTTTTGCGAAGTAGATACCACAAGATGGCTAATATTTGTAAGGGAATTCCGATTATGAATATTAAATAGGAATTTGGGAAGGGTAACATCAAAGCGAAAGAAAGGAATATCGAAAGAGCGGAGGTCCAGATCAATCCGCTGATGGAAAGGAGAAGACCAAGGCGAAGGTGGTATATTGATGTCCAAATGACCAAAAGAATAAAGCTTGGTATTAGTGCATAGATAAATATTAGCCAATTATAAGCAAATTCCCTTAAAAAGAAGGAACAGAGCAAGAAAGTCAAAGCGGCAACGAGCCACACCAAACCAACTGATAATAGAATGATAAAGAACCTTTTTTTTGCAGTGATTTGACGAGATGTAATCACTTTTTGAGTCCGGAAGAAATCATCAATGGTGATACCATAGAAGTCCGCCAATGCTTTCATTATTATTGTGTCAGGAACACTCTCGCCTCGTTCCCATTTGGAAACGGATTTATCGGAATAATTGAAATGCTCAGCTAATTGTAGTTGAGTGAGACCAGCCTTTTTTCGATAGTAGATAAGATTATCTGCGATGAGTTTAGTTGTTTTCTCTAAATCGTCCATGGCTCTATCTTACCTAAATACCAATTATTAATAAATAATTATTTCCCTTCTTACCAATTTTAATTTTATTTAGCAAATATAAAAATTGATAATTTGGACAGTGTAAAAAGTCACATAACTTTATGTTGGTAGTAAACATGGTGATGTGATACTCTAATTGCGTCAAAGACAAAGACACAAATAATCATCGCGATAAGCAAAAGGAGGAAGCTTTTTATGTACTTAGGACCAAGGACAAAAAATTATGATAATGGTGTAGAAAACGAAGAGCTACAAATTGTTGAAGCCATGTATCAAGCTGAAGAGTTTCCTAATTCTTTTTTAGATGATGATAATGTCTTCTTCGAGCCTGAAGATTAAACTTTATTAAGCAATCAAATCATCAACGAGTGGAAGTCACTCGTTTTTCTTTATTTATAATGAATAACTGGGTAAAATAAGGCATATGGAAATGGCAAAAGAAAAACCAACTAAAAGAAAAATAGATTTTTCTGCCTTTGCTAATGTCGTGGTCTTTTTTACTTTGGAGGTCCTTGCCTTCATCGCCTTTTCGCTCGGATCATCCTATATTCTTTTTAGTATTCTAAGTTTTGTCTTACTTATATTCCTCATTCTCGTCACATTTCGTCAAATAAAAAGCGATGGTTTAGCGAGCTTTGGTTTCTTTTTATTTCCGATATTTATATTTGGCGTTTTGAGCGCTCTCAGCGTTTTTACTAAAGATCCAATGTTCTCACTAAGCGGAACCGCTTTCTTTATTCCTATTGGAATGACTTGTTTCGCTGCTTGTGGCTATCTAGTTGCCTCAATCAAATCCTTTTCCATCAGTAAAGCCCTTCTTGTTATTTATTCCGCTTTAGCGATTCTTGTTCTCATTAACTTATTAGCAACGATGGTGGAATTCACGCCATTCTATACGCTGATTTATCGCAATAAATTTATTTATTACAATGGCGATATCAGCGAAGTTCCAATTTCCGAAATGGCTTTTGCCTTGTTAGGTTTTTCAATTAGCGAAGTTTCTGTTGAATATTTCTCGTTATTTCCCTCTTTGCTATTAACTGCAGTCATCCCCTTGTTCTTCTTAAAATTCAAACAGAACAAAACCATCTTTTTGCTATATTTAGCATATTCGGTTCTTGGTCTTTTCTCTTTATTGACCACAGTGTCCAAAACCACCTTGGTGTCGGACGCCTTAATCTTTGTCATTGTTTTACTCGTATTACTTTTCGCTAAACTGAATTGGAAGGGTAAAGTTCTCAAGATTGTTTCCATCATATTTGGCTCACTCTTCCTCCTTGGATTAGTGGTTTTGTTTCTCAACGCTCAAGAAGGGGCTTCGGGTATTTTCGCTTCTCTTCAGGACTTCATTTCTGGAAATCCGATTTTGAATAAGTTATTCAATGGCAACCGTTTTGCTGGAAGTTATAACAAAATTCTCAATGCCTTGCTTACAACTAATAGCACTGGTGATTTTGTCTACTTATTTGGTTTCTATCCAACATATAATGTTCCGGTATCTAATTCTTGGTTATTTGATAGCTTTATGACCTCAGGAATATTTGGTGTCCTTTTCTTTGTTGGGTTTCTCGTGCTTGGTGTACGTCAATTATTAATCTACTACCGCAAGAGTGGCGACAACATTAAAGATAAAGCGATGATTGTGGCTTTTATCTTCTGTTTCTTTGCCTACAGCATTATCAACTTTGATATGACACCCTTGATCTTTTCGAGAACTCTTTCCCCCATTTATCTTTCTGGTCCATTTTTAGTGACTTTATTCTTGTTCTCTTATACTTCTTTTAAAACTTTAAATATTTCTCCATCTATAGAAACAGTTCAACCTCTATTAGAGGAAAACAAACCTATTGAAAACCAGAAAGGAGATGTTGATAATGAAACGATTTCTTTATAAAGGCGCCCTCTTAATGATGGTCTTTGGATTAACTGCTTGCGGTTATTCTTTAGATGAATTATATGATAGAGCCTCATTCAATTCTGTCAATTTTTCCGATAATTATTATACTCGTTGGGATAAAGATATTTCCTACAAGGAAAGCAATAATAAAATCACCAACCCTGAAGCTGATACAATCTACTTAGACAAGACTATTGACCATGTTTTTACCAAGTATGGTGAAGACAATTTCCGCATTGTCGAAAGCAATTATAACAATTATGTATATGAAGAAGATCTCAACGAAGAAAAAAATGAAGAGGAAAAACTTCCTTATGGTCCGAACAATAATCTAAATGATATCGACAATTCTTTCCGCTATGGGTTTATGTCGAGATTGTTTGACGGACAGTTATTTTGCAATGGCTTTTATGAAAGAGCCCGTGTCCAAATTAACTCTGAAGGTTTTGGAAGAACTTTTCCAAAAGAACTATTCAAATTCAATTCTTCAAGACCATATTTTGCATTGAGTTTTAAGACTTCAATTGAATACCGTCGCGTCGTGGAAGTTGGTGGTCAAGAAGTTAACATCGACATCGCTAAATGGTTACATGGAAACTCTACTGGAACTCTTATTCACAACACTGATATTGCCCTAACCATTAATTTCTATTTAAAAAATGAGAATGGTTATGAACGCGTTCCCATCTATTACGAGATAAACGATATTCCTTGCAATAAATCCGACGATTTTTCGCGGAGTAATTATTACTTATTTGGCTTTGAGATTGGCAATAGCGTCCCCTCTCTTGATCGCTGTGCGGGTATCTCAATTGAATATACCTATACTGACTCATATCTTGATGATATCAATTCTCGCATTGATGAAATCAACTTAGCGAATGAAAGCAATCCGTTTTTTGATTTGTCAGAAGAAAATTTAGCCTCCCGTGAACTAATCGGAGGCGATATTCAACATTCCGTCCTTCTATATGAAATAATGTTTCCTAATTCTACTTGGCATTAACAAATTTTGATATATCAAGCCATTCGCCAATTTCAAAATCAGCTTTATCATCATCAAAGATGAGAGTCCCTTTGGCGGGAGTAAAAGTCATCTCTGAAAAATATATTTTGCCTTGGATGTTGTATAAATCAACACGGACAAAGGGGAAAGGCTGAGACAAAGTCTCCGCCATAAAAACCATATCATTCCATTTATTTGGCCGATATAAAGGATAGCTTGTTTTTTTCCATCCGTTGAATTGAGCGCCATCAAAGGGTGTCCAATCGATATAATAATTATTATAGCGAATACTTTCGCCCCTGCCGGTGACAACATACATATATTTAGCCTTGCCATTAAAGACATGAATTTTGTATTCGATGGGGAGAGGCTGTCCCTCTTCAATTAGATATTGTTCGATAATGATCTGCGGTTTGATGGGAGAATAATGCATCTCGACTGTTTTCTTGCCGTAATCGGTTGCCAACCAAGTAGAAAACATTTTGTCTAAAGCAGGGATGTCGATTTTGCTTTTATCTCTACAAATGTAATTGAAAGCACATCCGTGTGAGCATTTCATCACAAATTGATTGGGCAATGAATCAAAGTCAATGTCAGAGAAGCGGTCATATACTCCGTATGTAGGAATTAACTTGTCGCAAAACCCTCGCTTCTTGATGTATTCTCTAACGCCTACCCTCCCAGCACATTGAACGACTAGGGGATCTTTAGGGTAAACGAATAAGCGTAGGTATTGAAGTTTTTCGGTATAACGAGTTGGATTTTTTAAGTTGAGCTTATGATGTGTAATGTACTTGTATTGAGAAGCTACATACCATCTTTTGCTGATCTTTTTTATGAGATTTCGAAAAGGGGAGACAAGAGCTCTTTTTAATTTGTTCTCGTGAAGATTTGGGTTGGCCATATTATTCCTCGAGGAGGGCTCCTTTGCGATTTCTAACAAAAGAATAGACTAAGTCTTCTTTCATCAATCTTAGCAAAACGATGTAAATTACAGCATCGACAAGAACGATTCCACCAAGTTCTATAATAAACATGTTTTGAATGGAAACGCCATTTTGGACGCAGAGGTATTCGACTAAATATTTTAAACCGATACTAGCCCCAATCACGACAGCTGTGGCGATTAAAAGCTTGACTGAGTTACGGTTAAAGATGGCTTTTTTGACCCATTTCCAAGAGATAGCAATAAGGAAAACGATAATTGCTAAATCAGTGAGGGAGGTTCCAATAGCCACACCAATAGAAGGGTTATCAGGAAAAACAAATTTTCCAAGAACAACGGATAAGACACCATTGACAATAGTCCCCACGCCCATAGCGATGAGATAATATTTTTCTTTTTTCATTGGTAAAAGGATTTGCCCATAAATAATATTGGCGAATGAGTAAGTTAGCATAACAGAAGAGAGCGTCATGAGAACAATTGGGGCGTTGAGATAACCATTAAGAGCGTTTCCATAATCAAAGGTTCCTGAAATGAGACTGCATATTGGATAAGCAAAAATGCTCATCGTAGCAATCGCAGGGAAAATGACAAACATGGCGATATTTAAAGAATATTTGTTTAAGTTATTAAAAAATCGTTTATCTTCTTTTTGATAATAGAAGGCGCTGCGAGGAATAAAGACAGTTGAAAGGGCGGTTATGATACCGATAATCACATCAATTCCCTTCATGCCTACTGAGTAACTTGCGACTTCTTTCTTAGTGGGATCAAGGAAACCGAGAATAAAGGTATCGGTTTGATTGTAAAAAGATAATAACAGAGTTAAAAAGCAAAGAATCATCAGCGGTTTCGCATATTCTTTAAAATTATACGGCATTGTCTTTTTAAAGGAGACGAATCTGCGGACATAGTACACGTTAGCGACTGTGGTGATAACGGTCACTGAGATAGTCAATAGACCATAGATTAGATAATCATCTGGCGTTCGAATAAAAGCGATGATTAAAACCGCAGCGATAGTCAAAGCCACAATGCTTCGGACCGACATGTAAAATTGTTTTTCAAGAGCGATAAAAATCCATTCAAAAGAAAAGGCTCCCGCTAAGAAATTAATTGCCAAAATAAAGACTAGGGCTTGAGAATCTCTCAAAGCTGGAATTGAAAATACTAAAGAAGTCATAAATCCAAAAGACAAGACCGTACTAATCAATTGAAGTATGAAAAATGTTTGGACTTTATTCGACAATTTTTCTTTATCGTCTCTCACTTTTACACATTCTCTTACCGCTAAGTTTGGTATGCCAATTTTGGCGAGAATTAAAAAGTAAGCGATAAATGTATTCACCCAAGTATAAAGTCCTAGACTAGAATCACCGAGATATCGGCACACCCAAGGAAAGGTAATAAATGATAAGAAAGTAAGGACAATAGTCCTAATAATATTAACTATGACATTAATGCGGATATTGTTTTTCATTGAGACCATTATACAAACTTGACCAATGAAATAAAATAACACAAAAAAACTTAATAAATAGTGGTATGTAAATAAAAGCAGTTTTTGTTTATAATAAGGTCATGAAAATTTTAATAATCTGTCAGTATTACTACCCGGAGAACTTCGTTATTTCGAAAATAGCAGCTCGATTGGTGTCTTTTGGCCATGAAGTAGATGTATTGACTGGCTTACCAAACTATAATTACGGGGAAATCATCCCATCATATCGACATATCCGAGAAGAGGTTATTGATGGTGTTAATGTTCATCGCGTGTCTTTGATAGCTCGAAAAAAATCACGCCTATCTATTATTTTTAACTATCTTTCATTCTGGAACAATTCCAAACGATGGATAAGAAAATGCAAAAAACAATACGACATTGTCTATTCGATGTCGTTATCTCCGGTTACCATTCTTGCCGCCGGCAACTTATATAAAAAGAAACACCATGTTCCTCATGTTGTCCATTGCGTTGATCTGTGGCCTGAATCTGTTCTTGTCACTCGGGCAGTAAAGAAGAATTCTCTTGTCTATCGAATTCTCTACCATTGGTCCAAGTCTTTATATTCTCATGTTGATGAAGTCCTTTTGGGCTCTCCATCTTTTGAGAACTATTTCAAAGAAGTTCTTAATCTTCCTGATGTTGAATATAAATATATTCCTCAACCAAGTTTAATCGAGATTAATGAGTCTAAAGAATTTTCTTTTGATAAAGATTATTTGAATATCCTTTATTGCGGAAACCTTGGAACAATCCAATTGATTCCTCTTATCCCAGAAACCATGAAAGAGTTAAGAGATGAAAAGGTTTGTTTTCATGTCATTGGCATGGGTCCAATGACTGACTATTTGAAAAAGAAAATTGCTGAATATCATCTTGAAGACGTACTGATTTACCATGGACCGATGCCAGCGAATAGGGCAAGCTCCTTTATTAAAGGCGCTGACGCCATTTTTGTCTCTTTAAAAGATGAAGGATACGTTGGTAAAACGATTCCTAATAAGCTCGTCATGGCAATGGCCTTTGCTAAACCAATCATCGCAGTTTTAGAAGGCGATGGAAAAGTAGAATTAAGCAATGCTGAAGGTGGAATCTTCGCTTATAAACAAGATTCTAAATCTCTTGCTTCCGCCATCAAATCATTTAAAGCCCTTTCAGAAAAGGAAAGAAAAAGGCTTGGTAATAATAACCTCGCCTATTATGTAAATCACTTCTCTTTGGAAAGTGTCTCTCGCGACATTGAAGCCGAATTAATTAGAAAATCCCGCTAAAAACGCCTTTATTTTTTCACTTATGTTTGTTATTGAATATAACTCAATTACTTTCTTTTGAGCTTTTTTTCCAAGATTAATTCTTTCCTCTTCACTCATCGACAAAACTTTTTCCATGCAACTTAAGAGGTCTTTTTCATTGGATGTTTTGGACCAAATGGCTTCATCGGAAAAATGTTGTTGGAGTATTGAGTTGCGGACTGAAATAGTTGGTCGGCCGCTGTATAAATATTCTAATGTTTTGCTTGGAATCGAGAAGCGATCTAAATCTTCCGAGAATGGTCGAGGATTGACATTGGCGATAGCGCCGGATTCAAAATGGAGAACATCTTCTACAGGCATCACGCCAAGGAAACTAATTCGTCTATCGTCTTTAATTCTTTCGTGAATATCTTTGAGATTAAAATGATGGCCACAAATAATAAGTTCAACATCAGGGTTAGGAAGCTTCTTAAAAGCATTAATGAGCTCGTTAATGCCATAACGGGGAAGGAGAGCTCCGCCGAAAAAGAAATATGATCGTTTGGGGAACTGATTTGATACTGGCAAATCTTCAACTAATCCTTCAAATATGAAGCTTGGTTTATTATGGGGATTAAAAAGTTCTTCAAGGGACTTTGTAAGGGCAATATAACCATCTAGATTTTTTGATTGGTTTAAAAGGTTAACAGTATATGAACGTCGTGTCCCCGTAATATTTGAGGGAGAGTCGGTACATATTCCAATTACCGGTATTGAATATTTTTTGCCGATTGCGTTTGCTACTTTCATTGTTCGAGGATTAATGGTGTCAGTCAAAATAATTGCATCATCAAGATTTAGATCTGTTGAGTTCTTTATCAATTTTTTGCTTTGCGCTAAAAAGGAAAAACTTCGAAGAAATGGATTAATCGGGACTTTCAAATAGTGATAGCAAATTGATCCACTTTTTTTCTCTTCAGCTTTTAGCCTATCAATGCGACAGCGAGTTTTAGAAAAAGGTCTTAAAGAAAAGACTTCAATAGAAGCGATTTTGCTTAAGGCTCTAATTAATTTATTATGAAAGTTTTGATTGGATGGATTCAGTGAAACCTTCCAAGCCTTTTGAAAGTCTGGATAATCATTTTCATGTAGGGAAGTAGTGAAATATATTATTTGCATTTTAGAACCTCGGTGAATATGTCCAAATGAGATTTTGCTGTTTTCTCTATAAGGTTTTCTTTCGCTGTTTTAATAGCGTTCGCACTCATCTTAGCATTTATTAGACTAAATGCCTTTATAATTTCTTCTTTGCCATCAAGAGAAACAATGTATCCATTATATCCATCTTTAATTAAATGACGTGAACTGACGACACGATTAGAGGATATTACCGGCAAACCATTAGCGAGAGCTTCATTGGTGGTGTGACCGTATATATCTTCTTTTGATAAAGTGACAAAGCAGTCACATCCTTGCAATACTTTAAAAAGCTCATCATGAGGTAGAAATTTCATCATATGAACATTGGTTAGTTTGTTCTCCTCGATATATCTATGATATTTGTCTTCCAATGGTCCTTCTCCAATCAAAAGAAGATTTTCTTTTCTATCTTTAAATAGAGATATTAGAAAAAGATTGTTTTTTCTTTCGATGAATTGACCCGCGCTTACAAACAAAGGTGATGGAGGAAGACTATATTTTTGTTGAATCTTCTTTTTAGCTTCTTTGGACAAAGGTGACTGGAGAACATCTTTCTCAAAAAAGGTGCTATAGGGGTAATGATAGATATCGTTCTCTTTCACTCCGTAGTGCTTTAAGTATTCATCGGCTTCCTCGCAGGGGGAAAGATACTTGAAAGCTGAACTTATGAAGTATCTCTTAATTTTTGATTTAAGAAAATTTTCTTTTTTGACCACTCCTCCGTTGATATAGAGGACAAAAGGAATTCTGTGACTTTTCATATAATGAATAGCTCTCATCTCGCTGAAAGTGCTGTAGCCATTCATAATAATGAGATCATATCGCAGATAGTTTTTAGCAATATATCTCCTTAGTTCTCCGGTGTTTGAGTTTTCATTTCCAAAAGAGCCTCTTTTTAAAAAACGAACGTTAAAATTATAAACATTATTGGCATAAAACGATTCAGGTCTATCCTTGGCTTTTTTTCTTTCGAAAATGACATGAAGATCGAACAAATTAGCGAGCTCATTGAAAAGATTGACCTTATAAGGTGCCGGATGATTAAAAACAAAGAGTATCTTCATAACTATTTAATATTATGCTTCTTTTTTGTCAGTTTTAATAATGTTATCATTTTAATATGTCAGAATTGTCAAAAAAGTGGAGTGAATTTTTCCATTTAATCAAAGAAAAAGAATATACCAAAAGCTTAAATGCTTATCTTGATGCTGAATATCAGAATCATACCTGCTTTCCTCCTCGGCATCTTTTATTCAATGCCTTTTATCTTACCCCTCTTGAACAAATTAAAGTTGTTATCATCGGTCAAGATCCATATCATGAGCCAGGCCAGGCAATGGGGTTATCTTTCAGTGTCCCGGTGGGCATTAAGGTTCCTCCATCGCTATTGAATATCTATAAAGAGATCGAAAACGAATATAAAACTGAATGTGATAAAAGTAACGGAGACCTAACCTATCTTGCCAAACAAGGTATTTTACTTTTAAACGCTATTTTATCCGTTCGAGAGCATCAAGCTATGAGCCACAATATCCCGGAATATCAAAAATTTTTCCACGATGTATTGGAATATATCGATGACCAACCTCAACCAATTGTCTTTTTATTATGGGGAGGCCCCGCAAAAAAATTAAGAAAGTATATTACTAATCCCAAGCATTTGATTCTAGAAAGCGCTCATCCCTCCCCTTTATCCGCTAATCAAGGTGGCTGGTTTGGCAACAACCATTTTCTTCTTGCCAATGATTATTTAAGAAAAAATAAAGTAATGCCAATAAATTGGGTAAAAAAGGGTGATTTGAAATGATTTTATATATTATTGTCGGAAACTCGATCGATTTAATGAATTACAAATTCGAAGAGAATCGATTGATTGTTGGTGTTGATAAGGGGGCTTTTTTGGCACTTAAATCAAATGTAAAATTAGATTATGCAGTTGGCGATTTCGATTCTTTGAACGAAGATGAAACGCAATTAGTTTTTGACAATACACTAAATAAAATTCAATTGGATCCAATTAAGGATGTTACTGATACTTACTACGCTTATCAAAAATTCAACCTAGGAATGAGAAGGATTATTATTCTCGGTGGAATTCAGGGTTTTCGAATTGAACATTTCTTGGCTAATATTAACCTATTAAAAATGGATAAAGGAATTGTTATCGAAGACGATTATTCGATTATTTCTAGATATGATGCACCATGCAAAATGGTTTTTAAAAAGGATGAATACAAATTCTATTCCTTTTTCTCGAATGGGAGTTCCACTATATCTTTAAATGGATTTAAGTTTAATCTTAATAATTACCAATTGTTTGATAGTGATACACTTTGAATTTCTAATGAATTGTTCGATTCAAATGGAACCCTTCAAGTAAACGAAGGCTCTTGCATTGTTGTTAGAAGCAAAGATGATATTGCTTTTCGTTGATTATCTTCATACAATGTACTCGTTCGAAATGAACAGGGGAGCTCGCAAGGGCTGAGAGGTTAGCAATAACGACCCTTAACCTGATCTAGGCAATGCTAGCGTAGGACTATTTATTTAGACATCCACTGGTTTTGCCGGTGGATTTTATTTTTTGGAGGACATATGAAAGCATTATTTAACATTAGGACGATGGCAGAAGTTGCCATTTTTGCTGCAATAGGATTCGTTTTGGATGCAATAGCTGGAGCTTACTCCGCTCCCATTTTTATCAATGGTGGTTCAATCGGAATTGCAATGATTTGTGTTTTGATTGTTTCATTTCGTCGAGGTACTCTCGCCGGTATATTAACTGGATTAGTTATGGGTTTACTCGATTTAGCTGATGGATTCTATGCCATAGCTTCGACCTGGTATATTGCGATGGCTCAAGTTTTATTTGATTACATTATTGTCTACGCCGTCGTTGGGTTCGCTGGACTTTTTAGAAAGCTGTCTATTAGAGAAAATGAACCAAAAATTAAAATTGGATGGCTTCTTTTGGGTTGTATATTAGGCGGTATTCTAAAATTTTCTTCTCATTATCTATCTGGTGTTCTATTTTGGAATGACCCTTCTGGATTTGTTTGGGGATTCACAAACGGATTCATCTATTCATTTGTTTATAACGGTGCGTATATGTTCCCTTCAATTGTGCTTGTTTCACTCCTCATGTTTTTAATTGCCAAAAAATGGCCATTTCTTCTCCGCGATGTGAATTATGCCTTTCTCCAAAAGAGAGAGGAAAAAGACAAGAAATAAGTTCTTCTTCTTAAAACCTTTGTTCAGTTTGGTAACATTTTATGTTATATTTAGTTAACATGAGGTTTTAATATGGAATTAGATAAAGATACAGTCATAGACGAATCAAAAGACGCCCTTCCTGAAAATACAGATGAGCCAATTATTGAGGTGAAAACAACACTTGATAGCCCCATTAAAATTAACGATGGTCCAATTGAAATTGAAAAACCATCAACTGATGATGTTCCCTACTGGGAAGCTATAGATACATATCGCAATGAGATTATTAGCTCTGTCAAACGTTCAAAGACAAGATCTACAATTTCGATGGCCATAATAATTATTTGTTCCATCGCTGGTTTAATTCTTTTGTCATTCTCTGAAACTGTCACTAATATCATCGCCTGGTGTTTGCTGGGCGTTGCTGTTGTAGTTATTCTTGTTTTCTTTATTTTAAATAGACGAGTCGACCGCCCGGATTTTCAAGGATATGTCATCAAAGCATCAACAGCCATTAATAAGGTGAGCTTTGCGGATGGCAAATTTAGTAATGTCGTTTATTTCCCAAAAGACAAACTTGAACTCGGGGAAGTGTTTGCCGAAGGAGTTTATTCTGGTTTAACAAATTCAATTTCTCGAAACGTAGTCAAAGGTGCTTATTCCGACAAACATTTTAAGATGTGCGAATGCGCTTTATTCACTGGAGCCGGAAGACAAAGAAAAACAGCGTTCGTCGGTAAATATATTAACTTTGTTAATTCTTTGGACTTTGAAGGAAGATACCTCTTCATCATTAAGGGTAAAGAAAGTGTTGATCAACCAACAGCTTTGGACGATCTTGAACCATTGGAAAGTAATGATGAATTTTTCATTTATGGACCAAAGGACACTAATGTTAAAGATGTATTTGGCACCAAGTTTATCTCAAAGGTAAAAGCCCTTAAGATTGATAAGCATTTACTCAATGTTATTTTCTGTGTTTGGGCAGGACACACCAGCTTGTATCTAAGTTACGACGATTTGGTTAACGAATTGCCAGTTGATAAAAAATTTAATCCTGATGGAGTTAAACAATTTCAAAAAGAGTTGCCTGATTTTATGGAGGTCTTAGCTGAAATAGCTAAGTAGTTTCATGAGCATTGTTGGACGTTGGTTGGGAATACAATGTTACAAACACAATGGTGATTTACACCGTGTTTGGGATCGTGGTTTTGTAATGGAAAACAGCCATGATTTCATTGTCTCGGCTTCCCGCCGCGCCAAAGTAGTAGAAAACAATGGACGAAGCTGGTTTACAAAAGAACCTGCCATCACGATTTTTTCGAAAAGAGAATGGTGGAATGTCATCTGCATGATTAAAGAAGATGGAGTCTGTTTCTACTGCAATATAGCCTCTCCCTCTCTCATCGATCACGATGTGATTAAATATATTGATTATGATTTAGACGCCAAACTATTTCCAAATGGAGAAGTACGTGTCCTAGATGAAAAAGAGTATGTCCATCATCGAGATTTCTATGGTTATGATGACAACTTAGATGAGATATTAAAACACACCATTTCTGATATTGTCGAAAGAATGAAGAAACGACTGTTTCCCTTCGATGAAAATTTTGTAAAAGATTACTACAATCAATTCACCGATCAAATTTTAAAGAAAGAATAATATATGCTTGTAAATATAGTTACTAATGGAGCCGAAAAGACCATCGAATTGGGAGAGCGGCTCGCTTCAATGTTGCCAAGTGGCATTACTATAGCCTTGAAAGGTGATTTAGGAGCGGGAAAAACAACACTCGTAAGAGGAATAGCTCGAGGATTAGGGATTACTGAAGTTGTTCAATCTCCAACTTTTAACATTATGAAAATTTACTTCAAAGGAAAAAGACCCCTCATCCACATTGATGCTTATCGATTGGAAGACATTAACACCGATATTGGTCTCGAAGAATATATTGGCTATGAGACAGGAATCACTGTCATAGAGTGGCCTAATTATATTCAAAAACTTTTGCCAACCGATTTACTTGAAGTTGAAATTCGAAATCTAGGAGGAGATAATCGTTCTTTTTCCTTCACCGGAAATCAAGAAGTGATTAAAAACATCGAACTATGAAATACATTATTTTACTAGATTCCTCAAACACATCATTGATGGTTGGATTAGCTGATAAACATCATTTAATTGATTCGATTTCATATGAATCTTGGCAGTCTCAGTCTGAACACATGATTCCTGAACTAGATAACCTATTATCGAAACATAACATTGAAAAAGATGACATAGGCAGCATAATTGTTGCCATTGGACCTGGTTCATATACGGGAGTGAGAATTGCACTCAGCATTGCTAAGACAATTGCCACCGTTTTACCCGTTAACTTATACACTGTCAGCTCTTTACGAGTTTTAAAAGATAAAGATGCTCCATCCATTTGCTTAATAAATGCCCGAAGCAACCGATCATACATCGGAGTCTACGAAGGCTCATCCTGTTTGCTTCCTGATAAAATAATGACCAACGAACAAGTTGTTAGTTATATTGCAGAACATCCAAATTATCATGTTTGTGGTGAAACTCAATATTTAAAAATTAATGGAATTAAAACCAATATTGCTGCAGAAATGCTTTCTTTGCAGGGTTTTCTTGAAAAAGTTGATAACCCTTTAGGTGTTGTCCCTGTCTACATGAGAGATTAACATGGAATATTTAAACGTTACTGTTCGACCAGCTACTGAAAATGACTTGTCCGCCATTCTCGAGATTGAAAATCTTACTTTTGTTTCCCCTTGGAAAGAGAAAGATTTCCGTTATGAATTAACTGAAAATCCTGTCAGCAATTTATGGGTAATCGAACTTGAAATTGAATCTCAAGGTCTTAAATCTGTTCTAGGATTTTGCGATTATTGGCAGACTTTTGATTCCGCCACAATATGCAAAATTGCCGTTCACCCTGAGATGCAAAGACATGATTTAGGCTCAGCAATGATGGACGAAATTATTAATGATTGCGCGGCAAAACAAGTTTTAACTTTAACCCTCGAAGTACGAGTATCAAACTCGAATGCCATCGCTTTTTATAAGAAACATGGATTTCGTGAAATTGTAATTAAACCCCATTATTATGACAATGGTGAAGATGCATTATACATGCTATTGGAGATAGGAAATTATGGCACTGATTTTAGCAATTGAATCTAGCTGTGACGAAACAGCTATAGCCATCATTAAAGATGGTGCTTTACTTTCGAATATTGTTTCTTCTCAAGTTGATGTCCACGCTAAATATGGAGGAGTGATGCCTGAAATTGCTTCTCGCCTTCACGTGGAAAACATTGGTGTTGTACTTAAGGAAGCACTTGAAAGAGCAAACGTCAAAATCGATGAAATCGATGCTTTTGCTGTTACTCGTGGTCCTGGTTTAATTGGAGCTCTCCATGTTGGTCTTCAAGCTGCAAAAACTCTTGCAATGATCTTTAAGAAACCTTTAATACCAGTTCATCATCTTGTCGGGCACATCTATGCCAATGAATATATTCAGCCATTTCATTTCCCTTTATTAGCTGTCGTTGTCTCAGGAGGCAATACCGAACTCATTTTAATGAAAGAGCATATGTCATTTGAAGTCATTGGCGAGACTCGCGATGACGCTATTGGGGAATGCTATGACAAAGTGGCTCGTGTTCTCGGTCTCCCTTATCCTGGCGGAATCCCCATTGATAGATTGGCTAAAGAAGGCCAACACACATACAATCTTCCAATCCCTTTGAAAGGCGAACATACCTACGATTTGTCTTTTTCTGGATTGAAAACAAATGTTATTAATTTAGTTCATAATCTCGAACAAAAAGGCGAAAAGGTCAATGTTCCTGATATGTGCAAGTCTTTTCAAGATGTCGCTATTGGTACAATAGTAGACCGAGTTAAAAGGGCAGTTCGAGAATTTGGAGTGAGTGAAGTTATTCTTGGTGGTGGTGTTTCGGCCAATTCTTATCTTCGCAGTGAAATGACCCGAGAAATGGAAAAAATGAATGTTCACATTAACATTCCTCCCATGTGGTGTTGCACTGATAACGCTGCCATGATTGCTAAAGTTGCAGAGCGACTATATGAAATGCGTTTATTTGCTTCTTTAGATCTTGGCGTGGATCCAAACTGGAAAATTGAAGATTACGACAAATTCACAAATTAAAATGATTTAATCATTTATTCTTGTATAATTATTTTACGGAGGACGGATATATGGATTTCTATGATGTAACAGATTTTGAACTCTATGATGTCGTTGTTAGTGGCGACGAGGAAGAAAAATCAAAACTAAAAGATATTATTTTAGAAGGTTGGGTAAAGACAAATCGAGACAATGGTTCGATTGGCTTTATCGAATTTAATGATGGAACATATTTCAAAAATGTTCAGTTAGTCTATCACAAGGAATGCAAAGATTATAGCGTTCTTTCGGGCTTAAAAACAGGTGCGGCAATAAAGATTAAAGGTGATGTTTCCCTTACTCCGGATAACAAGCAACCCTTTGAAGTTATCGTCAGTGAATGCGAGTTAGAAGGAGATGTAGCGGATGACTATCCTCTACAAAAGAAAAGGCATTCTTTCGAATTTTTGCGAGATATCGCTCATATCAGACCTCGGGCAAATACTTTTCAAGCTATCTTCCGAGTTCGAAGCGTTTTATCAATGGCAATTCACGAATTCTTCCAAGAACGCGGATTCATCTATGTTCACACTCCTTTAATTACCACTAATGATGGCGAAGGAGCCGGAAATGTTTTCGATGTCATCACCCATGACACCAAAGATCCAAACTCATTCTATGGCCAAAAAGTCAATTTGACTGTTACTGGACAGCTTCATGTTGAGCCATTCGCTCTTTCTTTTCGCGATGTATATACATTCGGACCTGCTTTTAGAGCTGAACATAGTAACACAACTCGTCACGCCAGCGAATTTTGGATGATTGAGCCAGAAATTGCTTTTGCGGACTTACAAGATGACATGAACCTCATTGAAGACTGCGTAAAATATTGTATTAATTATCTTCTTGCATCTTGCCCAGCAGAGATGGAATTCTTCAACTCTATGATTGATAACACTCTATTTGATCGGCTCCACCAAGTCGTGGAATCAGACTTCAAAGTGTTGACCTATACCGATGGAGTTGAATTATTGAAGAAAGCTGTCAAAGAAGGACAAAAATTTGAAAATAGTAATATCGAATGGGGAATGGATTTGCAGTCTGAACACGAGAGATATTTAACTGAAAAAGTTTTCAAAGGCCCTCTCTTTCTCATCAACTATCCTAAAGAGATTAAAGCCTTTTATATGCGTCAAAATGACGACGGAAAAACCGTTGCCGCTTGCGATTTATTAGTCCCTGCCGTTGGTGAACTCGTTGGAGGATCTCAACGCGAAGAAAGATATGACATCCTTAAAGCAAAAATGGATGAGTTAGGTTTAACCAAAGGACTAGAATGGTACCTTGACACGCGTCGCTACGGCGGATGCAAGCATGCTGGATTTGGTCTTGGCTTTGATCGTCTTCTCATGTATGTTACGGGCATGCAAAATATTCGTGATGTTCAACCCTATCCACGAACATCGAACTCAATAAAGTATTAGTATTATGGCCAAAAAAGCAAAAAATATTCCTTTAACACAAGAAGAAATCAACCGTCGTAACCGCATGAAAAGACGCTTTTTGTGGTTACTGATTATACTTGATGTTTTATTTGTTGCTTACCTTATTTATCAAATTGTAATTATTGCAATTTAAACAAAAGAGTCTCGATTACTTCTCGAGACTCTTATTTTCTTCAGTTGGTTTTGCTTCGCTATTTAAAGGTGCTTGACCAGCGTTTAATGAATTCATTAGTTGTTCATTTTGGTTGAACCTATCAAGATTCTTATCAAATATTGATTCACTTAATTTCTTA
>JAEZSD010000021.1 GCA_023422095.1 Bacillota bacterium | reverse complement strand
ATCTGTGGCAGTACAAGTGATTGTTGTTGTTCCAGTATCGATAAAAGTGACAGTAGCAGGATTTCCAGAGCTTGAAACCGTAGCGACATTAGAATTACCTGTTGACCAAGAATAAGTAACAGTCCCAGTAAAATTGTAAGGCGTAGCAGTTAAAGAATTGGTTCCTCCGGCGAGGCCGTTTAATGAGTTGCGGTTTAATTGGACAGCAGCCACGACTGCGCGCGCTATTTCAGCGTCCAAGAAAACAGAAGCTTGTCCAGTCGTCGCACTGACAATAGCGTGTCCAGCATTAACTGCATTAATGGTGGCGCCGGTATTACTTGTATTGCTGAGAGTAACCGATCCGGTGTCTTCAGCAGCACGCCAAGTAACATCACCTGAACTAGTGGAGGAAACGCTTGTTGAATTTCCAGCAACCAAAGAAACAGAATTTGTTGAAAGAGTAATCGAATCTAGAGTGGCTGGAACATTAGTGGTATAGAAAGATAAATCATTTATATCTCCGTTCAAACTAATCGAAGCACTTCCGGTATTTAAACGAGTATCTACGTAATTATCAACAAGACCAAAATTATAAGATAATTCTAAATACAAGACGATAGATTCAATCATCGATGATCTTGCTCCAATCTCAGGCATCAGAGTAACGATTTTATCAGTTATTTTGCTTGAGCTTCTTTCGGCAGGACTGACATAGACTGTGGAAGTGTAAAGACTGTCAAAATACGTGGTGGCAGACTTATAGCGCGCATCATTGTTAACCGCTGGAGTTTCGGAAAATGTATCCGTAATTGAAGCGGTGACTATTTCACTTGGTGGAGTTGTTTCATCAACAAAAGTATATGAATATATAACCGATTTAAATTGAATTACATTTGATGTTTGATCATCAATATAGGTAGTTTCGTTAAAAGTTTTAAATAATTCAGCTGAGCAATCAATATCAAAAGCAACATAGTCTGTAGTAGCTAGACCTTCAGTGAAGGTTGCTTCCAAACGCAATATTACATTAGCGTATTCGTTCTTTTTCGAAATATAACTGTCGTATTCAGGCAATTCTATCGCAGCGGGTGTTTGCCCGTAACTTTCCCCTAGTTTTGTATCATCATTAAATTTTAAAACATCATATGTGAGGTTGATTGGCGCATCATTGTCTTTACAACGAACAGACATTCCCGATGCAGAGACTGTATTATTTGTAGCAAACCAAGCATAGGTCGCAGTGCAGACAGAGACGATAGTAAAAACAATCGAGGCTAAGCCCGCTGCAACACTTAATACTTTCTTTTGAGCAAAGTTCATTGTTTAGATGCTAATAAAAATGCCAGCAACCCTCCGAAACTGGCAACTGGCTATCTTTTCAATAAGACCCTATAGTTTTGCGTCACTACATTACTGTAGTTTTGCCCTTTAACAAATATATTCTATCTTTACGCTTACACGCGTGCAAGAAAAAGATTTGTTGTTTTAAATAAAGAAAAATCAAATCCGCTTGATATAATCAAGATTTCAAGAAATTTTACTTCGAAAAAAAGGTTAAATATCTTGCCAAATTTTGTTTAGTTAATTAACTTTTTCTGTTATAAATTTTTGGAAAGATAAAGCTTCTTCAACAGATTCAAATTTTCCAAAGAAAAATTCATCACCCATCGCTTCTTTTATGCCTTCAGGATAGTAGCCATGTTCAAAAAGATTATCGCCGTATTTATCCTGGATTTGTTTTAAGCTTTTTACATACCTAAAACGGTTCTTTCGGGAAACCGAAATTGCCACAAAGTGTTCCTTATTCAAGTCAATCTCGGTTTTATTCTTCGTAATTATGTCAGCGTAGACATCATAATATGAAGCATTCATCGCCACTTGAAGAAGATCGGGAGTATTTCCTCCAGGCGATCTCATGTTGCATTCAAGGGCGATAATCTCACCCTTATTTGCTAATCCAGGTTTATCTTCTAATAAGCAGAAAAATTCGATGTGAAAACATCGCTTTGAGATGCCAAAAGTTTTGACCACTCTCTCGCCCATTTTTCGAAAATTATCAGGCATATCAACATTGGCGAAATAGTATAAATCCGTATCCTCAGTTTTAATCTCCGCAATTGGTTTAGGAAATATTTCTTGAAGGGCCACAACAACATTGCCATCATTGTCACAAATACCATCAAAAGAAGTAATATATCCGTTGATGAACTCCTCAATTATGTATGGCTCAGATAAACTTTTTTCGTGG
The DNA here is from genome assembly GCA_023422095.1 of Bacillota bacterium. Lineage (GTDB taxonomy): Bacteria > Bacillota_I > Bacilli_A > RFN20 > CAG-826 > JAAYDH01. The sequence goes on along the minus strand of JAEZSD010000021.1, from coordinate 12,398 downwards.
AATGATTTGAGCTCTTTCTCAGTATTAATTTTATATGTGGCGTTGGCTCCAACTCCGCAATCAGGTTTTGCAAAAAGGGGATAGCCAACTTTTTCAACAAACTCTTTTGATTTTTCAAAAGTATCCGCCATGATGTAACGAGACACCCTGACTCCCGCTTTTTCAAAGTATGATTTCATGTGGCTCTTAAACTTGATTTTATCCATTTCATTGGGTAAAAATCCTGTTTCAACCCCGGCATGTTCCCTTAAGAAAGAATCACTGAATAGCCACCACTCGTTATTCGATTCGATAAAATCGAGATGCCCATACTTCCATGTTAAATAAGAAATGGTGTTTTTCATCCATCTTAAATTAGACATGTCGCTGACATAGCAGTATTCCACTAAGTTATCTTTTAATTCTTGATTGAGTTGTTCGAAAGGCTCATCACCTATTCCTAACACAGTGACGCCCCTCTCGCTAAGAGATTTTACAAAGTGCGAATATATTTTGGGAAAGTTTGGAGAAACGAATACATAATTCATACCTACCAATCTTAGGTCAATTGTTTTACAAAATAAAGTCCTATGAATATAGAAATACATTTTTCTTTGAATACATCATCACGTTATCAACCTAATTGCCTTTTATGCTATTTTCGTGAATAATTAAGGTGGTAATACCAAAAGGAGAAATAATATGTCCCAAAAATTTTATCGCTGTGCGAAATGCGGAAACATCGTCGCTATCGTCAATGTTGATGGTGTCAACCCAGTCGTTTGCTGTGGCGAAACCATGAAAGAATTGGTGCCAAACACAAGCGAAGGCGCTTTTGAGAAACATCTTCCCGTCATTGAAGTCTCCGGCAACAAAGTTCACGTCAAAGTCGGATCAGTTGAACACCCAATGCTCGATGCCCATTATATCCAATGGATTTCAATTGAGACCAAACAAGGCAATCAGAGAAAATTATTAACTCCTGGATCCAAACCAGAAGCGTGCTTCTCTCTTTGCGAGGGCGATGAAGTAATCGCTGCTTATGAGTACTGCAATCTTCACGGCTTGTGGAAAACTGTTAAGTAATCGAATCACTCAATGAAAATAAGGTCTTCACAGGCCTTATTTTTTTAATCTCGTTAATAGTTTGAGGTGATATTTTTCGATAAGAGAGATGCCTCTATCATAGTTCACTTTGTGAAATGCTTCGGGTCGATGGGCATCAACCCCAATATAAACTTCAATATTGTATTCACTGGCGATTCTCCAAAAATCCTCATTAGGGTAACTAAGATTTGTTGGATTGTTATATAAAACATTCATTCCTAGATTCATTTCCAAAGGAACACGCAATTTCTCTGCTGCTTGACAGATTCGCCTCGCACATTCTTCACATCCTGAATTAAAGGTGGGATAGGGAGTGACAAAGATATCGGGGTGGGCGACATAAGCAAATAAGCCAGTTTCCATGCCTTTGATTAAATCATCCGTGTATCTTTTTATTCTTTCATAAGGGCAGTTATCATAGAGATACCAATGAAATCCATTCTCATCATAAAAACAATGTTGGCCTAATATTAAATATTCAATTCCATATTTGGTCTTTAAATCACGGTAGTATTCGACGTACTCGGGAAAGTATTCACATTCAAATCCAAGATGAATATTTATATCATTGGCAAATTGTTTTTTTAATGAGTTAATGCTGCTGATATATTCTTCAAGCAGTTCAAAATCGCCTCTAATTCCGGGCTGAATTTTTCCTGGTAAAAAGACATGATCAGAGAAACCTAATTCGACTATTTCTTCAGCGAGAGCTTCTAAAACAAAAGAAATGTCTTCTCCATAAGCGTGGCCGCATCTATAAGTATGTGTGTGGAAACAATAATCAATTTTCATTCTTTTTTAATATGAGTGGTTCACCCAGAATTATATTTTGCCCGTTTACAATATTGTTTCCAAGCAAATTTACGTATTTACCATTTCCAATATTAAGAGAAAGCGGTTTTTTGCCAAAATTAAACAAGCCGATGAGATTCCCCTTCTCGATTTTTAGTCCATCTTTGTCGAATAAAAAAACTTTAATTGAATCTAACTCTGTGCCGGAATCCTTATGTTTTAGATCAATTAGTAATTTCGTGAAGTGGTAAATATCTTCGTCCCTATCATTCCAATTAATGGGATCTTTTTCAAATAATTCTGGTTTATGCGTTTCGCCATATTCTTGCCCAGCATAAATAAATGGACAACCAGGAATGAAAAAGATAAACGCTAAAGCGTTTTTTAATCGCAATTTGTCTTTATTTAGTAAATTAGCGATCCTTTCATTATCATGATTTTCCAAACAGTTTATTCGAAGTACTTTGCTTGGCGTATTCAAAATCTCAGCGACTTGTTTTAATGAGTCACCATATTTCAAATATCCCTCGAATTGCCTAAACCAATGATAGTTATACAGAGAATCAAAGGTCGGAACCATGTCCTCGTCTTTAGTAACATAATAACCTTGACTGACTAGCCAATTAAAAAACGATGTATCAATACTTTCAGCCAGGAAAATAACCTGCTTTCCCACTTCTTTTCTTGCTCTAACAAAAAAATCTATAGGAATCATTGTGGCGACATCAAATCGGAAGCCATCGACACCTTGTTTGATCCAATATTTCAAGACGCTAATCAAATAGTCTTGAGTATCAATTCTATCCACATCTAAATCAACGATATCGCTCCAATCACCAACGCGATTTCCCAATTTACCATTTCGATAAAAATAGAATTCTGGATGCTCCTTAAGCAGAACATTATCCGGGGCAGTATGGTTAAAAACCATGTCGAGTATAATTTTCATACCTAGTTTATGAGTCTCTTCGCAGAGTCTTTGAAAATCATTCAACGTTCCTAAATCACTAGAAATAGAAAAATAATCTCTGCTGGCGTAAGGGGATCCCCATTCACCCTTTCGATTGATTAGTCCAATCTCGTTAATGGGCATTAGGTAAATAATATCCACCCCTAGCTCTTTTATGCGTTGTAAGTCAGAAATAATACTGACTAAATTGCCCTCAAGAGAATGATTTCGGAGAAATATTTGATAGATTATTTCATTACTTTTTTGCATAGTTTTATCCTATATCAATTATATGTTCAAAAAAGAACTAAAATACAACAAAGAAAAGTAGTTAGTAAACACAAACAAAGTTATCTTTTATACAGTGTATAGTTTTTAAGTCTTTTGGTTTTGATAATATAATTATTTCTTATATGATAATGGCACAAGTGTCATAGGATATATAATCTATTTCACTTTCTTATTAATAAAAACGTTTTTGCGTTTTTCTATCACCTAAAAAAAGGAGAGCTTTTTATGTTAAAAGTTAAAAAAAGGGACGGTTCCCTCGAACAATTTAAAATCGAAAAAATCGGCAAGGCTATTGAGCGGGCGTTCATGGCAGAACACAAGTTCTTTAATCAAGATATTATTGAAATGTTATCTCTACGTGTCACTGCTGATTTCAACCCCAAGATAAAAGAAGAAACAATCAATATCGAAGACATTCAAGACAGCGTTGAAGTTGTTTTAATTCAAGCTGGTTATGTCGATGTGGCTAGAAGTTACATTATTTACCGCAAACAGCATCAACAACTCCGCGAAATTAGAGCCACTAATCTCGACTACAAAAATGTTATTGATAATTATCTAAAGATTAACGACTGGAGAGTAAAAGAAAACTCCACTGTTACCTACTCAGTAGGTGGCTTAATTTTATCTAACTCTGGAGCGGTCACTGCCAACTATTGGCTAAGCGAAATATATGATCCTGAAATATCTGCTGCTCATCGCCAAGCCGATATTCATATTCACGACTTATCAATGCTCACCGGCTACTGTGCTGGATGGAGCCTCAAACAGCTTATCCAAGAAGGTTTAGGAGGCGTGACAGGCAAGATTACCTCTTCGCCTGCAAATCACCTCTCTACCCTCTGCAATCAAATGGTCAATTTCCTTGGTATCATGCAAAACGAGTGGGCAGGCGCGCAAGCCTTCTCTAGTTTTGATACTTATCTAGCACCATTTGTCAAAAAAGATAATCTCTCCTTTAAAGAAGTCAAACAATGCATCCAATCCTTTGTTTATGGCGTTAACACTCCATCACGCTGGGGAACTCAAGCCCCATTTAGCAATATCACGCTTGACTGGGTTGTTCCAAATGATATGGCGGAACTTAATTGCCTCGTCGGGGGCAAAGAAATGCCTTTTAAATACAAAGACTGTGTTAATGAGATGGCAATGATTAATAAAGCATTCATCGAAGTCATGATTGAAGGAGATGCGAATGGTCGTGGTTTCCAATACCCCATCCCTACATACTCTATTACCAAAACATTTGATTGGAGTGAAACCGAAAACAATAAATTGCTTTTCGAGATGACCGCCAAGTACGGAACTCCATATTTCTCTAACTATGTTAATAGTGATATGGAACCCAGTGATGTTCGATCAATGTGCTGCCGCTTAAGACTTGACCTAAGAGAACTCCGCAAAAAATCCGGTGGTTTCTTTGGTTCAGGCGAATCGACCGGCTCTATTGGAGTTGTCACCATCAATATGCCTCGTCTTGCCTATTTAGCAATTGACGAGAAAGATTTCTATACTCGCTTAGACAAAATTATGGACATTTCCGCTCGTTCATTAAAAGTGAAACGAAATACTATCACCGCTTTACTAGATGCTGGCTTATATCCATACACCAAACGTTATCTTGGTTCATTCAGCAATCACTTCTCTACAATCGGATTAGTTGGCATGAATGAAGCTTGTTTAAACGCTCGTTGGATTAAAAAGGATCTGTCACAAGCTGAATCCATCCTATTCACTAAGGCCGTCCTCAACCACATGAGAGAAAGATTGTCCGATTACCAAGAATTGTATGGTGATTTATATAACCTTGAAGCGACTCCCGCCGAATCAACGGCTTATCGCTTGGCTAAACATGATAAGGAACAATACCCCAACATTATTACCGCTAGTGAAGAAGGACACACACCTTATTACACCAATTCTTCTCACTTACCAGTCAGTTTTACCTCTGATATCTATCAAGCTCTTGATGTTCAAGATGGTTTACAAACCCTCTATACATCTGGAACAGTTTTCCACGCGTTTTTAGGACAAAAGCTCCCTTCTTGGAAATCTTGCATGAACTTAGTGAAAAAGATTGCAGAGAACTACCACATCCCTTATTACACAATGTCTCCAACATATTCAATTTGTAAGGAGCATGGCTATTTGACTGGTGAACAATTCACTTGCCCACATTGTGGTCAAGAAACCGAAGTGTATTCTCGTATCACTGGCTACTATAGACCAGTGAGAAACTGGAATGACGGAAAAACAGAAGAATATAAGAACCGTGAAAAATATAATATTGAAAATAGCAAACTCAACCACACTGTCCAATGTGACAAAGAAATTGGTCCAAAGGAAGAGGTAAAACCCACTCCAAAGGAACTGCTACTTTTCGCCACTAAAACATGCGCTAATTGCAAAATGGCTAAAATGCTATTAGATAAAGATCAAGTCAAATACACCGTTATCGACGCGGAAGAAGAACGCGATTTGACCGAACAATACAATATTACCAAAGCACCAACCCTCATTGTTCCAACTGAAAAGGGATATGATGTTTATGAGAATGCCTCAAACATTAAAGGCTATATAGAAAGTTTAAAAAAGCATGGTGCATGATGTCTTAATTATTGGTGGTGGTCCAGCAGGAATGACGGCCGCCTTATATGTTCTTCGAAGTGGAAAGAATGTTTTAATTTTGGAAAAAGAAAACTTTGGCGGACAAATATCAACCTCACCAAGAGTGGAAAACTATCCCTCAATTAAAGCTATCTCTGGTCTTGAATTATCTGACCAAATGTTTTCCCAAATTAGTGATTTAGGGGCAGAATTTGAATTAGAAGATGTTACCGGAATCAAAAAAGAAAATGGTATTTTCAAAGTCACCACAAATTATGGAGAGCATCAAGCCAAAGCAGTAATTATCGCAAATGGGGTAACTCATCGACACATGAACCTGCCAAATGAAGACAAATTCTCGGGAAAAGGAATTTCCTACTGTGCAGTTTGCGATGGAGCTTTCTATAAAGGCCAAGATGCCTATTTAATTGGCGACGCAAATACTGCATTACAATATGCAATGCTACTTTCTAACTACTGTCCAAAAGTCTATATGTTCACTCTATTTGATAAGCTTTTTGGAGAAGAAATTCTCATCGAAAAAGTCAAGAAAACTGAAAATATAATTATCACTCCTTGGATGAATTTAATTGAATTTAAAGGAGAGGATGAATTGACAGGGTTAGTTTTTGAAAACACTAAAGATCATTCAACTCGTGAATATAAGACAAACAATGTTTTCGTTGCTATTGGTCAATTACCCCACAACGAGATATATAAAGATTTAGTGGACCTCGAGAAGGGTTTTATTATTACAGATGATAATATGAAGACTAAGACGGAAGGTCTATATGCGATTGGAGACACTCGAAAAAAAGCTGTCCGACAAATCGTGACAGCTATTAATGATGGAGCAATCGCTGCTCTTGATGCGGTTAAATATATTGGTTAATAACCACGCAATTTAACATTTTCAACAAAATATTCCACCAAATCTCGATAATTTTGTGCAATTTCTAAAGGGACTTCGTGGAGTCCTTTTTTGATAACTCCTTCTCGATCGACAAATTTTTGCAAATAGAGATTTTTGGCCCCAGCGATTAATTCACCAAGTCCTTTGATACTTTTCTCGTCGTGATATTCCTCAACAAGCGTTGTCCTAAATTCGTATGGAACTTGATTACCCTTCAATAATTCAATAGATTTTAGAATATCAGCCTCATTTATTTGAGATACTCCACATGTTTTTGGATAAGCTTCCAGACTATTTTTTATATCCATTGCAACATAATCAAGAAGATTGTTTTCTATTAGTTCTTTAAGACATTTTGGGTTAGTGCCGTTTGTATCGAGTTTGACTAAAAAGCCTAGATTTTTAATTTGTTGGATTCTCTCCTTTAACTCAGGCATAAGGGTTGGCTCTCCCCCACTAATTACGACGGCATCAATTAATCCTTTTTTGGATTTTAAATAAGCAAGAATCTCATTAAAATCGATCTGGTTATTGCTTTTCAAAACCGTTTCTCCATTATGGCAAAAAGGACAACGGAAATTACAAGTAGGGGTAAATAAAACTACCGATACGTAATTATCGAAATCAAGAAGCGAAAAAGTATCAATTCCAACGAATTCCATGGTTTCACTATTATAGAACATGTCGACAGGTTAAGTCATTCTTTTTATATATAAAAAACTATGATACGCATTCGTATTTTGCTACAATTAGTTCATGGAAAAATTAATTATTAATTGGGATGAATATTTTATGGGCATTGCCCAACTTTCTGCATTAAGAAGTAAAGATCCCAGCACTCAAGTCGGAGCCTGTATTGTCGATGACGATAAAAAAGTCGTATCAATCGGATATAACGGTATGCCACGGCATATTGATGATTCTCAATTGTCCTGGGAAAAAGGGGAAGGGCTAAATAATAAATATTTATATGTTTGTCATGCCGAAATGAATGCCATTTTGAACACTAGAAACGGAACCGCTTTGCGCGGGTGTACGCTTTATGTTTCACTCTTCCCATGTAATGAATGCGCTAAAGCAATAATACAAGTTGGCATTAAAGAAATTGTCTATGTTTCAAATAAATATAAAGACTCCTTTGCCGTTCAAGCGTCTTTGAAAATGCTTAACTTAGCAGGAGTAAAAGTTCGACAATACGAAGGAAGAGAAATAACAATTTCGGTTAAATAAAATGACGATCAAAGAGTATGTGAAAATTCGAAAAGAAGAGATCAGAGACACTGTCAGCAAAATGGCAAAACCTCCATTTTTAGTTATTGTTCAAATAAACGAAGATGCTGGGAGCAACGCATATGTGAATGGAAAATTGAAAGACGCTCTTGAATTAGGCATCAAAACTGAACTGATTAAGCTCCCTATCGATACAAGCGAAGCAGAAGTTTTGAAAGTTATTGATCAACTTAATAATGACAAGAATGTCGATGGTTTCATCGTTCAAATGCCTCTTCCAAAGCAGATTGATGAAAACAAAATTAAATTAGCAATCGCTCCTCATAAAGATGTCGATGGTTTCCATCCTTTGAGCAAACTCTCTCCATGCACCCCAAAAGGAATCATGAACTTTCTTCATCATGAACAATTCACTATTTTAGGCAAAAACGCCGTTGTCTTAGGACGAAGCAATATCGTTGGAAAACCAATGGCACGGCTCTTGCTACAAGAAAGTGCAAATGTCACGGTTCTTCATTCAAAAACTAGCCGCGAAGATAAAGAATTTTATATTTCCCACGCCGACATCATTGTTGTTGCAATTGGAAAAAAAGCTTTCCTGGATCACTCTTTCCAATACAAGAGCGGAGCTATCGTCATGGATGTCGGAATCACTCGAGATGAAACTGGACTTCATGGAGATGCTATTCCTGATTTACCGGTTAAGTTTCAAAGCCCTGTCCCTGGTGGAGTAGGCTTGTTAACAAGATTAGCATTATTTGAAAATCTATTAGAAATTGTAGGAGATAATTATGGAATTTAACATCAAGAACACTTCTGTCTTTGGCCTTGACAAAGCTTACAAGGCATCTGGAAATCCAATGCGTACTATTATCGATGATGGAGACGTTACTGATAAAGATCGTTTAAGAGCCCAAAAATTAGGCAGTGCAAGAAACGGTTTGGGTCATGATAATTTTCTTAAAGGAATTATTGTTCAAATGGATGTTACCGCCCCTCTTTATTGGTGGAAGCAAGCCCAGCGTTATCACTGGTTTGATTTCGTCTCCAGCCAATCAACAATGCATTGCTTATTAAAATTTGATGTAAGAACTCAGGCCGTGAGTGACACTAATCCAGAAGTACTTGCCCTAGTTGAGAAATTAAAAGAAAAATACTTGCAAATACCCGATGATTCTCCGGAAAAGGTCATTAAATGGAGAGAATTAGTCGCTTCTCTACCTTGTGGATTTTGTCTCGGAGCCACAATGACAACCAACTACCAACAATTAAAAACTATGTATATTCAACGCCGAGTCCATCGTTTAACCGAATGGCACATTTTTTGTGCTTGGTGCGAAACCTTGCCCGACTTTTTAGAACTAACAAACGTTAAGAATTTATAATGGATTGTCCTTTCTGTTCTATTAATAAAAATAAAGACTTTCTTTTCGAAAATGATTTTGCTTTTGCTATTTTAGATCATTTCCCTGTTTCTGATGGTCATGCTTTGATAATTCCAAAGCGTCACGCACAAACATATTTTGATTTAACACAAGAAGAAATTTCAGCCATTTTTCAATTATCTTTGAAGGTTAAGCAATACCTTGATGATAAGTACCATCCAGTTGGCTTCAATGTCGGCTTCAATGTCGGTGAAAAAGCGGGGCAAACAGTCATGCATTGCCATATGCATATTATTCCTCGATATGATGGGGATTGTGATAATCCTCGTGGCGGGATACGAAAAATTATCCGTAAACCAAAAACAATTTATTAATTTAATTAACCACGAATCTCGTAATATAATTCTTCCAATTCTTTTTTGGTGAATAATGTTGGAGTTGGATAGAGCGGAATAGCTTCTTTATAAGCATGATTCGCGAGTTTTGGAATATCATTTTCTTTGATAATTTCTTTGAAACGATTGGTAATTCCTAAAAATTTGTTCATATTCTCAATCTGATTGATGAACCAATCAGCCTTATCTTTTTCTTTTTCCATCACGGGGCATGAGACAGCATCCGCTAATTGAGAAAGTGATTTAGTAACTGAACGACCATATTTTCTCAATACAATTGGGAGGATTACCGCGTTTGCGTATCCATGCGGAACATTATAAAAGGCACCTAGCCCATGCGCTAAAGCATGAACAGTTCCGACATAAGCTCTTGTGAAGGCGACGCCAGCTTGATAAGCAGCAACTTGCATATTTGAACGATAGGAAATGTTGTCTCCATCAGAAGCTGCTTTATTAATATTTTCAAATATCAATTTTGTTGCTGAAAGAGCGTATTTTCTTGTCTTTGAAGTATTGGCTTTTCCAATATAAGCTTCAACAGCATGTGTTAATGCATCCATACCTGTCGTTGCTACTAAATGATTGGGTAGTTTTTCTAATAGTGTGAAATCTAAAATCGCATATTCAGGAATAAGTTTTGGATCATTAATGCTGTATTTTTCTTGATGTTCCTCATCAGTTACTACAGCAGCCAAGGTAGCTTCGCTTCCTGTTCCTGCAGTGGTGGGAATAGCGACAAGCAATGGCAATTTATGCCGAATTTTTAATAAACCATGCATATCTCGTACGCTTTGGGAAGGATTGCTACTCCTAGCAGCGATGGCTTTCGCACAGTCCATGACCGAACCTCCCCCTAAGGCGATGATGCTATCACATTCCTCTTCAAGATATATTTTTAAACCCTTTTCAATTGTTGTAATTTTGGGGTTGACTTCGACTTCATTGAAAAGAGCGAACGGGAAGCGTTTTAAAACAAGAGAAGTCATCAAGGGATCAGCTAGACCAAGGCTGGAAATTGTCACATCAGTCACTAATAAAACTTTGTACTTTTTTAACTGATCGAGTAAGCTCGGTAATTCGTCAATCGCTTCAGGGCCAATGAGGACCTTTGGTTCTCTGATTTTCAAAAATAGGGTGAAAAAATATAAAATTTTTTGATAGACTCGGATGAAAAATTTTTTAACTGTGTTCATATAATTAGCATTTAATAAAATAATCATATCACTATTTTTATTTGTTTGATGATGTTTATAATGAAGTTGAACTCACTTCACTAAGGAGACACATATGGATACAAATAATAATTCCTTTTCCGTTAACGAAAGCTCATTTAAGCAACCCGCCCCTGCTCCAAAAAAGAAAAAAAGCAAGGGTTGGATTGGTTTCTTAATATTTTTACTAATCGTCGTTGTTTTACCTATCGCGACATTTTTTGGATTATTCTTTGATCCTACGAGAAACCCAATTAACGTTGATCCTGATTTGGAAATAAATGAGATGTTTAGTAGTTCCCTCGTCGATTCCTTAGAAAATACCACTGATCCAGGAGATGAAAGAGTGGATTTTGTCATCACTCAAGATGACTTAAATCAATTACTCTATGCCGTAACAAGTTCTTCAGGGGATGTTCAAAAATACATTCCTCAATTGGATGTTAAAATCGATGGTGAGAATTACGATTTTTATGTCAATCTTAGTTTTGGTTTTTTTAAATCAAAAGTAATTATTAAGACACTTATCAGCGAAGATGATGTTAATAATGCCTTTGTTTTCCAAATTAAAGATATTGCTTTGTGCCGTCTCCAAGGCCTGCTTTCATTCACCGCCTCAATTGTTTCTAATTATATAACTGATGAATATATCGAAGATATAATTGACGATTATCTCTCTATGGATATCAGCATTAAAGATAGACTTATTACCTACCCTGAAGCCAACCTCATTTCTGACATTCAAAATTTAACCAATTTAGGTGATTCTGAATCGACCTCACTATATTTTTCTATCATTTCGGAATTGTTAGGAAAAAATGTCCTAGATTTTGATTTTGATGGGCAGTTACAAGCCAAACTAGTTCTTACTGATTTAATGGATAACGATTATATCGATGGGGGATACAATCTTAATTTGACCACCGTTTTAGATGCCGCATCAGATGATACCGAATCTAAAATGGAAGATGGGACTATTGTTGCCACCGATAGTGCTGCCATTAAAACAAATTTCGATACTTATTTCGATGATAATTCTGGCATTCCTCCAAGCGATGACCCCGCTACAATTATGTCGACCCATATTCCTGATTTTAGCTCATATACGCTTCCACAAATCGCCTCTTTCAAAAGCGGTCCTGATCCGACAATTTCCTATATTACCGAAGCCGAACTTAATGGATATTTAGCCACTATCGATTTTATAGGTACGACTTTTATTGTCAGTGCTTATGTTGATGAAGAGGCGACTGTTCAATACATCTCAATTGATAATCTTTATTGTAACTTTGTCTCAAATCTCGAAGGCGATTTTATTTATTTTAACATTGGTTTAAACATCAACGGATGTCAGACCAACGTTGTCTTTGTTACGGAATATGATTCCACAGCCCCTTCATCTGGTTCAACAATTGCGATGAAATTCATCACTCGCCAAATACTATATGGTGAAATTGTCATATTTGATTCTTCGGAAACAACAATTTCTGAGGCAGAAGGTCAATTAGTATCGGCCCTATTTGATTTGGTTGCTGCAGC
>JAEZSD010000037.1 GCA_023422095.1 Bacillota bacterium | reverse complement strand
TCCTTGAGGTCCAATTAATAAGACTTGTGGGAAACGAATATACTCGTTAATTAAGTCCTTGGATTGATTGTTTGGCCGTTGTTGGCCGTCAAATTTTTTAGCTGGTAAGATAAACATCATCTCCTTTTCTATCAAAAAACGGGAGCATGATGCACCCGTAACATTTCTAAAACTTAGAATGTAGCGTCAGCCAATCGGTATATTAACCAATCTGGCGAGAGGTGCCTCTGCTTTCTACTATTTTTTGCATTAGAATATTAACATCTTTTCATCTATGATGTCAACAAATAAAAAAGAGATATAAAATATCTCTTATTTTTATGTTTTGATTTTTTCGCGAAGAGTTAAATTGCCTTCTTATTAGCAATTTCTTTTTCTAATAGATCGATAAAACCATTTAAAGAAATAGTGATCTGCTCGTTGGATCCAAAACGACGGTAGGTGACTGTTCCATCATCTCTTTCGTGATCGCCGATAACGAGAGTAAATGGATATTTTTTAACTTGAGAGTTTCTCATTCTGTAACCAAGTTTATCATTGCTATCGTCGAGTTCGACGCGGATATGGCGGTTTCTTAATTGTTCATAAATCGCTTTGCAATAATCGAGATGGAATGCGTTATTAACTGGCAAAATATTAACCTGCACTGGTGATAACCAAGCTGGGAAGGCACCTCCGTAATGCTCGATTAAAATGCCGATAAATCTTTCAATTGATCCTAAGCATGCGCGATGGAGCATGATTGAGCGTTTCTTCTCGCCATCGCTATCGATGTAGAAACAATCAAATCTTTCGGGAAGATTCATGTCCAGTTGAATCGTGCCACATTGCCAAATACGGTTCATTGAATCTTTCAATTTGAAATCTAGTTTAGGACCATAGAAGGCTCCGTCACCTGGATTGATGATGAATTCTTTTCCGCTCTTTTCGCAAGCTTCTTTAAGAATGGCTTCTGATTTGTTCCAAATATTGATATCGCCGATGTAACCTTTCTCTGGTCTTGTACTGAGAACGATGTAATAGTCGAGTCCAAACACGCTGTACATGTCTTCATAAAAGTTGAGTAATGTTTTGATTTCTTCGACTAATTGATCTTCACGGCAGAAGATATGAGCGTCATCCTGAGTGAACGAGCGAACTCTAAATAATCCATTTAGAGCGCCGCTAGCTTCATGGCGATGAACGAGACCTAACTCAGCCATGCGAATGGGTAAATCTTTATAAGAATGGAGTGAATTCTTGTAAACAAGAATACCTCCTGGACAGTTCATTGGTTTGATGGCGAAATCTCTTTCGTCAATCTTAGTGGTGTACATGTTGTCTTTGTAGTGAGACCAGTGACCAGAAATCTCCCATAATTCTTTTGACAAAATGATAGGAGTTTTTACAATCACATAATGATATTTGAAATGTTGTTCTTTCCAATACTCTTCAATCGCTTCACGCAAAATCATTCCGTTAGGTAGCCAGAAGGGAAAACCAGGACCATATTCGCTAAGCATAAACAAATCGAGTTGTTTGCCTAATAAACGATGATCTCTCTTTTTTCTTTCTTCAATTAAGTCGAGGTAGGCTTTTAATTCTTCTTCGCTCCACCAGGAGGTTCCATAGATACGGACTAACTGTTTATTTTTGCTGTCTCCACGCCAATAAGCTCCGGCGAGGCTCATAAGTTTAAAATGTTTAATTTGACCGGTGGAAAAAAGATGTGGTCCACGACACAAGTCAATAAATGTGCCTTGAGTGAAAGTGGTGATATCTTCATTAATTTCTTTTATTAATTCAATTTTATAGGGATTATTTTTGAAAACTTCGAGAGCTTCCTCTTTGGTTAGTTCTTTGCGGATAATTTTTTCATCTTTCGATGCCAATTCGTGCATTTTCTTTTCGATTTTCGCTAAATCGTCTTCAACGATTGGAGTGGAAAAATCGATGTCGTAATAAAAACCATTTTCGATAGCAGGTCCAAATCCAAATAAAGCATCTGGATAAAGTTCAGAAACCGCTTGAGCGAGTAAGTGACTGGTCGAGTGATTTAATACTTCAAGGGATTCAGGGGCTTTTTTGTCCATTTCAATGACGGAACCATCATGTTGTTGTACTTTCATACTTTTTCTCCTCCACAATACAATAGTGGGCTTTCTTTTGTGTTTATTATTCTAATACTTTATTGAAGCATTTCTACTAATTTCATTAAATTACTATGAATATCTCTTTTCATATCTAATGCTTCAAAGATATCAACGCTGACAACGTTGTTGTGATGAATACCAACGACTTTGCCATATTCTCCGTGACGGAATAGTTCGATGGCTTCAGTTCCAAGTCGTGCGGCAAGGATACGATCATGAGCGACTGGGCTTCCGCCTCTTTGTAATCGACCCAACACTTCAGTGCGGGTTGAGAAACCAGTTTGTTGCTCAATTTTTCTAGCTAATTCTTGAATATCAAGAAGGTTTTCACTAACGATAACAATGGCGTGGCTCTTGTTTTGAGCTTTCATCTTTCTAAGGCGGCGGAATAATTCTTCTTCTTTGGCTGGATGATCAAATGTAATACATGCTTCAGCGCCCTCAGCTAATGATGAGAAAATAGCTAAGTCTCCGCAATGACGACCCATTACTTCAATTACGGAACATCTTTGATGAGATCCAGAAGTATCTTTGATTTTATCAACGCACTCACAAATTGTATTGAGAGCGGTCGCGAATCCAATTGTTTCATCGGTTGATGCGACATCGTTGTCGATTGTGCCGGGCATACCAACGACTGGATAACCTAATTTTGCCATAGCAGCTAAACCACGATAGGTTCCATCTCCGCCGATAGCGATTAGTCCATCAATTTCAAAATCTTTAAGAATTCTCACTGCCTTTTCAACTACGGCAGGTTCTTTAAATTCTTCAAGTCGAGCTGAGCGAATTATGGTTCCTCCGCGGTTCATAATATCGCTGGTGAACTCTTTATTTATTTGTTTTATGTTTCCTTCAAGGAGACCTTTAAAACCTTCATAGACGACATACATATCAATGCCATAAAATAGACCGGCTCTCGTGCAAACTCTGATAGCCGCGTTCATGCCAGGAGCATCTCCGCCGCTGGTGAGAATAGCGAGTTTTTTAATCATAGGACAATACCTCTTTGCTAATAATAGACAACTATTATTAAGTTTATTATGCTCTAATCACTAGCGTTTTTCCATAAATAAACTAATTTTTATAGTATTTTTTTAGTAATTAACAGAAAAGGATAATTAATGGTCCTTATCCTAGAATATAAATAATATTTATCCACAAAATGCTCGGTGGAAAACTAACGAAAAAGAAGGAGTTAAACAAACAGATTTATATTCATATAAATCAGTTATAAAAGGAGTGTGGATAAAGTTTTCCCCACTTTTCTTGTTTCTTTTTCATATTGAAAAGGGTTTTTTCTCCATGACATAATAAGGCAACTCGGAGGTTGAAAGATGAACATAGTAAACAGCAAAGATTTTCTTGAAGTAAAACTAGTCTCCCTTATCGCTGATTACGATGTGGAAACAATTGCTAATCTATATCAACCCATCGTTGGTCACCAAGCAGTTAGCTTATATATCACTTTATGGAGTGAAGCGAAGAATCAAAAGATCACTCCATTAATTACCCACGAACAACTTTTTAACAGAATGCAAATTGTCCCGGGCGAATTTGTTGAAGCACGAAAAGCCCTTGAAGCTGTCGGACTCATTCAAACCTATTTAGAAAAAGCCCCGGATATGAATATCTATCACTATGCGGTTTTTTCTCCTAAAACTCCGAAGATTTTCTTCGATAACTCACTCCTTTTTGGAATGCTTATAAAGAATATTGGAGAAGCTGATGCCAATCGATATAAATCAATCTATTATTTTGACAAGCCTTCACCTAAAGGAGAAGATATCTCCGCTTCATTCGCTGAAGTATTTCATCCCGATTTTGATAATCCAGTTTTTGCTCAAGTCCTCGCGTCATCGTCTCAATCCATCGATCGCACTATAGGGAAAGTTCAAATTGTTTTCTCTTATGAACAATTCTTTTCTTCTCTTGCCGAAGTATCGCAAATTAAACCTGAGGCAATCACTAAAAAAGAGATGAAAGAAATCGAGAGATTAGCCACTCTATTCGGAGTGAACGAAATGACAGCCGCCAATGATGTGGCTTCCGTTTATTCACCAAACGTTGCCAAAGGCAAACGAATCGACTTGTCACAACTCGCCAAGCTTTTCCAAGATGAAACAAATTATAATTACCTAGCAATAAAAAGAAACAATGGAAGACCACAAAAGATTTCTGGATCAACTGACTTAGCCCATAAAGTCAATCTCTTTGAAACCATGTCTCCCAAAAATTATCTTGGTGTTTTACAAAATGGCACTCGTCCTGCCAGTGCGGATTTGCGATTAATCAACGATTTATCGAGCAATTTCCACTTGTCCAACGGAGTAATCAACGCCATTATCGATTTTGTCTTAACTGTTAACAACAATGTTTTGAGTCGAGCTTATTCCGAAAAGATTGCTGCTTCTTTAGCTAGAGAAGGATTGACAACGGCAGTTGACGCGATGAATTACCTTCGTCGAATCTATCGACCGAAAGACAAAGAAGCCCCGATTGCTTCACCGAAGAAGGTTGAAACCACCGGTGGTGAAGAAACAGAAAATAAACAAAAAACACCTAGTTCAAAAGATGAACCTTCCTGGGAAGAAATGATCGATGATCTAGATGGAGGAGGTAGCGATGGAAAAGCTTAAAGTAAATATGCCAATTAGCGAGGATCAAGAAATACTTGAAAAGATGAAAATTGCTTTCGAGAATTGCCCCTCAGCAATAAGACACTTAAATGATTTAAAAGTACCTCCCGAAGTCATTGATCGCAATTTGCCTAAAATTTTTGATTTTGTCTCAGACATCAATTACTGCAAAAAGTGTCCGGGAGTCAAAAAGTGTCAAAAAGAAAGACCTCTTTTGGTGACAAGAATCGTTTATCACAACGGCTACTTAGATCGCGAACTCTCACCTTGTCCAGAATTTTTAAAACGTCTTTCCTTCGAAAAGCAATTTCTTGTTCGAGACTTTCCAGACGATTGGCTAGATTTTGACTTAAGAAGTCTAGATAAATCGGAAGCCCGAAAACAATTAATAGCTCAATATATGAAATATACCAAAGATGGTGACAATCAATGGATGTATTTATATGGTGGTCCCAATAGCGGAAGAACTTTCTCAGCCGCGATTTTAACCATTGATATCGCAAGAAAGAATCTTGGCCTCATTTGCTTTTTAAATAGTTCTCAACGCATTAGAGAATTAGGAGACTTGCTATATAGTGACAAAGTCAAATTCCAAAAAGAATTAGACCGTTACTGCAATATCCCTGTTCTTGTGTTAGATGATTTTGGAAACGAATTCAAAAACGATTTGATTCGCGACGCGATTATCTTTCCCATTATTTCTGCTCGCGCTAATAAAAAGCTGCTCACAATTATCACGAGTGATTTTACCATTTCGGAAA
This sequence comes from Bacillota bacterium, assembly GCA_023422095.1. Classification (GTDB taxonomy): domain Bacteria; phylum Bacillota_I; class Bacilli_A; order RFN20; family CAG-826; genus JAAYDH01. The sequence continues at coordinate 4,054 of JAEZSD010000037.1, read as the reverse complement.
TAGTCACCCTATATTCAACGTCAAAAGCAGGCGCGTTGCGCGCTAAGCAAATTGGTAGTCTTATTAAGTCAACAGCTAAAGAAGAAATTAGCTTTGGCGATCTTGCAATTTATTGATGATTTGATTAACCATCTTCTTCAATTCTTCACGGCTGGCATTGTTTTGAACAACAAAGTCAGCCTTTCTTTTATTAATGGGAAAGCGATTGTCATATTGATTGAGAAAAGTCAAAAACGAACCTGTTGAAATATTTCTTTGTTTGACCCTTTCATATCGAATTTGATCATCGGCGTCGACAGCAATTAGCACATCAAACATTGTTTCCATTTTTGCTTCAAACATCAACGGAACTTCAACCGCACTTAAAGGATGAAGCTTAATAAAGGAAGCGACTTCTTTTTTCACTAAGGGATGAATGTAGCGTTCTAATTTTTTCTTATCTTTGGGATAAACAGCTAAATGCTCGCGAAGTATACTTTTATCGACTGAATCAACAAAGTTTAAGTTAAATAACTTATTAATTGAATCAACAATTGTGGGCTTTTTATATAGCTCGACGACAATATCATCACTGGATAAAGTTGAATATCCGGGCTCTATAAATAAATTTAAGACTTCAGTTTTTCCGCTTCCAATTGAACCGAAAATACCAACCGAAATTGGCAACCCTTTTTTAACTTGGCAAATTGGGCAATAAGTAGTGCCTCGTCCATTTACTTTTATGAATTTCATGGGATGGTGACATTTAGAACAGTCGTTTTCTTTTTGACCGTATGCTAATAAATTAGTCTGGAAATTACCATCGATATCTTTTCCTGGGTGATAGCTGCGAATAGTGGAACCCCCGGCTTTGATCGCACCGTTTAGAATTCTTTTTGATTCTTTGACAATACTCTCCCACTCCTCTTTGTTGATTAGTTTAGCGGGAGTCAAAGGGTTGATTTCACAAGCATAGAGAACCTCATCAACATATATGTTGCCTAGACCGGTCATCAATGTTTGATCAAGTAAAGTAGACTTAATAGGTAAAGCAGTTCTTTTTGTCCTTTTAATTAAATAAGAGACATCTTTCAAATCGAAAGGTTCAGGACCTAACTGAGCGATTTCTTTCTCACTTTTCCAATGGGCCTCATCGGTTAGTTTCATAATTCCGAAACAACGCGAATCGTCATAGCATAACTTTTTACCATTATCGAGATGAAATACGACACGAGCAAAGCGAGTGTTCTTTTCATTTTCCTCAATCTCGTAATATTTACCTTCCATGCGAAGATGAGATAAAAATACTTTTCCATTGGTTAAATGAAAAATGAGAAATTTGCCCATCCTTGTGACATCAGTAAAAGTTTCACCCACTAATCCATTAATAAAGGTGTTAATATCCCCGAGAATAGTGGTTCTACGAAGAACATCGATAGAAGTTATTCGATGAGATACGACAATAGGCTTCAAAAGTGTTTTAATTGTTTCAACTTCAGGTAATTCTGGCATATCTATCTCCTTATTTTGTACTATACCAATCTTCGCCGAATCCCCCATCAACTTCGAGAGGGACATCTAATTTCATGGCGTTTTCCATAATATTTTTTATGAGAGGATACACAGCATCCTTTTCATTCTTGGGAACTTTAAATAGTAATTCATCGTGAATCTGCAAAACCATCTTGGTTTGGTATTTTCCCTCTTCTAGAGCTTGATCAACACGAATCATTGCACATTTAATTAAATCCGCGGCGGTTCCCTGGATTGGGGCATTCATTGCCGCTCTTTTAGCAAACTCTCTTGTTTGATAGTTGCCATCCTTTAGCTCTCTTAAATATCTTCTTCTTCCAAGAAGCGTTGAGACATATCCATCTTTCAAGGCTTGAGCGATCACATTATTAAAGAATAGCCCAATTTCTGGGAAGGATTTATAAAAGTTTGAAATGATGCTTTTGGCTTCTTGAACGGGGATTTCTAATTGCTCCGCTAGACCCCAATCGGAAATGCCATAAACAATACCAAAATTGACAGTCTTAGCTCTTCTTCTTTGAAGAGGTGTTGGCTCTTCAATGAGGTTAAAAATCTTTCGTGCGGTTGCTGAGTGGATATCTTCACCTTTGGTAAATATTTCTTTTAAGGCAGCACAATGGGAAAGAGACGCTAATACCCGTAATTCAATTTGAGAGTAGTCGAAAGACAACAATTCATAATTGCTATCTTGGAAGAAAAAAGCCTTGCGGATTAATTTTCCTTCTTCATCCCGAATGGAAATGTTTTGCAAATTAGGATCAGAACTAGATAAACGCCCGGTTGCAGTGAGGGCTTGGTTGAATTTAGCGTGAATCTTTCCATCTTCATGAATGTGTTTTTTCAAGCCATCGATATAAGTTGAAATTAACTTAAAATATTTCCGGTATTCTAAAATCTTATCGACAATTGGGTGCTCTTTAGATAATTCTTTTAAAGCTTCAAATGAAGTGGACATTTTTCGATTTGCCTTCAGACCCATTTTATTATAGAGAATCTCGCCGATTTGTTTTGGGGAAGACAAGTTGAATTCTTCACCCGCCATTAGGAAAATCTCTTTAGATATTTCATTGGCTTTTTCCTTGTAGATATCACCAAAAGAATCCAATACTTTGGCATCTAATGGGAAACCTTCAATTTCCATGTCAGCCAAGGTGTCAACCAAAGGAATCTCTAAATTGTTATATAATTCAAAAGCAGAAATTTTCTTGAGCTCTTGAGCGACTTTTGAAAACAAAATACGCGATAAATAAGCAATTTTTACGGTCTTTTCTGGATTACCGGCACTTAATAATGATACTTCTTCTTCGCTCACTCCTAAGTCAACACCAAATAAGTTAACGACTATTTCAGGATTATTTTTTAAAGAGCTGTCTAATAAATAAGAAGCGATCAATAAATCAAAAACTAAGCCTTTGACTTCGATATCAAATTTAGATAAAGCAACACGAATAGCTTTAAAATCATAGCAATATTTTTTAATCGCCTTATCGGAAAGAACACCTTTAGCCACCTTATCATTTTTCAAATCATCAATATCCAAGTAGAGGTGGTGATTTCCAAAATCAAAACCCACTCCTAAAACATCGCAGTTCGTGTAGTCATCTCCTACGTAATCGAGGGCGATTCCTAGCGAATCAGGGATATCAAAAGAGGCAAGTGAAGAAACTTTTTGAACTTCGATGTTCACACCAGTATTGGTGTCTTTCTTCCATTTTTGAGGAATTTTGTTAATCAATTGCTTGAAGCCATATTTTTGGCAAAAACTATTGAGTGTTTGGAAATCATAACCCTCATAAGTTAGTTCAGATATAGAGAAAGGAAGAGAAACATCAGTCTTGATAAGAGCCATTTCCAAAGAAATTTTCCCCATCTCTTGATCAGCGATAATTTGTTCGCCAATCTTACCTTTCATCAAAGGGGCATTTTTAAGTATTTCTTCAAAACTTCCATATTCTTGAATTAATTTAATTGCGGTTTTTTCTCCGATTCCTTTAATACCAGGTAGGTTGTCACTGGCATCGCCTCGTAAACCTTTATAGTCCACAATTTGATGCGGCTTAAATCCATAGGTTTCTTCAACGAGTTGAGGTGTCATGAGCAAGACATCAGAAAGTCCTTTTTTAAGTATGTGGACAGTGGTCTTATCACTCACTAATTGAATAAAGTCGCGATCAGAAGTATAGAGGTGAACTTCGTAGCCAAGTCGCTCGGCTTCTTTTGCTACGCTTCCAGCAATGTCATCTCCTTCAAAACCGTCTTCTTCAAATTGAAATATTCCAATCGAACGTAAGAATTCTCTAACAATTGGGAACTGTTTGACTAAATCATCAGGAGCTGGTTTTCGATTTGTTTTATAAAAATCGCAACTCTCGTGTCGAAAAGTTGGTTTTCCGGTATCAAAAGCGACGAAGATAGCTTCCCCTTCTTTGATGGTAGAAATAATCTTGTTAAGCATATTCGAAAAAGCAAAAATAGCGTTTGTCGGTGTACCGTCTTGACTTCTCATTACTTCGACACCTGGATAAGCGGTGGCGTAATAAGC
>JAEZSD010000019.1 GCA_023422095.1 Bacillota bacterium | reverse complement strand
GCCCGCTGCGGCAAGCTTTGGTCCTGGTTTGGCGTCACCGCCAGGGAGCTCTAGTTTCAAGACTTTTGCGATTTTTTTGCTCACGAGACTTTTCCTCCTATTTTGTAGATACGGTCCGTGCGTGGTTCTCGAGTGAATCACCACTCTTCCACAAGACTATATACATATGCGTTCACGCTCTCATACATGAAGGCAACATGCTCGTTAACAATAACAAATGTGCGGGCGTATATGCAAGACTTTTTTGATTTCTTATAAAAGAATAGTCATTTTCACCATTGCTTAAAACCATAAAAGATTTAGTCAAATTGTATACAATTTGTAAAAAATAGACATTTTTGCATTAGTGGTTTATAATACTGACAAATTGAAAGTGTTAATTTGATGAAGAAAAAAATGCGCTTAAACCCATATGCTCTAGTGCTTATATCATTCGTAATCATTATTCTGATCGGTTCACTTTTACTCGTTATGCCATGGGCTCAAAGCAGTGGTTCATGGGCTTGGAATAAATATTTTGAGGCTTTGTTTACCTCTACAAGTGCGACCTGCGTTACTGGTCTCAGCGTATACCCAGATGGCTTAAAAGGAGAACTAAGCATTGGCGGGCAAGTCGTAATGTTGTGCTTAATTCAAATCGGTGGTTTGGGTTTCATTACTGTTTTAGCTTTTTTCATGACTCTTTTTAAATCTAAACTACAATTTAAAGATAGATACTTCATTTCGCAAGCTGTTAACTCCACCAACTTTGGTGATGTTGTGAAGTTTGTCAGAAAAATTATTATCATTTCTTTTTCTGTTGAATTAGCTGGCACATTGATAGGTCTACCTGTTTTTCTTACCATGTTCCCCAATAATCCAGGACTGGCAATTTGGAATTCCATTTTTACCTCCGTCTCCGCTTTTAATAACGCTGGATTTGATTTGTTGGGAAGTACATCATTAATTAATCAAACTGGTTCTTTAGTTGCTGATTTACCTAATTGGGCCCGAATTTACATGGATATTTATATAATGTTGCTTATTGTTGCTGGCGGTATTTCTTTTCTTGTTATCATTGAGATATTCTCATTTAAAAAGAGACCAAAACAATGGAGAGCTTTCACAAAAATCGTTTTATTCACAACGGTGTTTCTTATCCTTATAGGCTTTGTGTGGTTTTTGAGTTTCGAATGTTTCCGTGGATCATCAGGGATGAATCCATTGGACGCACTATTCCAAAGCATAACTTGCCGTACCGCTGGATTTGCAACCTACGACCAAAATAATCTAACGATCGGAAGCAAAATAATTAGTTGTATATTAATGTTCATTGGAGGTTCGCCTCTTGGAACAGCCGGCGGAATTAAAACCACTACAATATTCATGATTGTGTTGGCAATCTTTAGCTTCTTAAGAGGAAAACCTGTCAGTGCGTTTAAAAGAAACTATTCAACCAAAATGGTTGTTAAAGCACTCGCATTATTCTTTATTGCTATTTTGACAGTCATTATTAGTTTTATAATTATAGCGGCACTAGAGGAGGGTAAAGACATTCCTTCTGAGAACATTCTGTTTGAAGTGTTTTCTGCCTTTGGCACTGTTGGTTTGTCAACCGGAATTGAACCTCAAATAAGTATTGGAAGTAAAACGGTCTTGATTATATTGATGTTCGCAGGACGACTTGGACCAATGACTTTCTTCCAAGTGTTTCAAATCAATATGAACAAAGAAACTTCCACACATTATAAACTCGTCGAGGAAGATTTCCTCATTGGATAAAGGAGAATTGATATGGTTAAAAAATCATTCGCAGTCATTGGATTAGGACAGTTCGGTCGAGCTGTAGTTGAGGAGTTAGTCGCTAATAGCGCTGATGTTATCGCTATTGATAACGACGAAGAAATTGTAAAAAAAGTAGCGGCTCTACTGCCAACTGCTTTTGTGGCTGATTCTACTGATGAACAAGCTTTGAAAGAGCTCGGTTTACCAGATGTTGATGCCGCTATTGTCGCCTTTGGCGGAAACAAAGAAGCCGCTGTTTTAACAACTGTCATTTTAAGAGATATGGGCATTAAACAAATTATCGTTCGAAGTGATGATGATTACTTTGTTCCGATTATGAAAAAGTTAGGTGCCACTGAAGTCATTACTCCTCAAAAAGCCGCCGGTATTGCTTTAGCAAACCGTCTCGGAAATGAAGATTTTAAGGATTTCTATAAATTAGATGACAAACACTCTGTTATCTCTTTAGTGGTCAATCACGCTTTTGTGCCCACCACTATTGTGGAATTGAATCCAAAAATTCGTTTCGGAGTCAGTCTAGTATTAATCATTAGAAATGGAAAATCATTTATCCCTGGTGGGGCAGATTCCATCCTTCCTGATGATAATATCTTCGTTGTCGGAAGTACGAAAGAAATACGTGAATTCCGTGAAACACTCAACGGTAAGAAAAAAATTAAATAATAAAAAAAGATCGCACTTAGTATTAGATGCGATCTTATTTTTTGGACTTGTTCATGAAATACCAAATTCCAAGAGCAATTTGCAGCGGTATCCCTAATAAGAATATTGGCCACAGGCTCCAAATAAAGAATGAGAAATAGAAAGAGGCCAGCAAGGACCATATTCCTATCGACTCGCAAATCAGACTGAGAGCGCTAGAACGAAAGAGTCTTCGATTTATTCCAAGCACTAATAAACAAGAGGTTGGGACCGCCCACACAAATGATTGCCAATAGCCTTGATGCAGACCAATAGAAGTATAAACGAAGGCGATAGTTGCTATCATCCAAACAATCATTAACAACAAGAGAGTAATTAACACTTTCTTTCGAAAATCACTATTCTTCTTAAGAACGTATTCTTTTTTTTCGCTTAGTAATCCTTGATGGGTAAGATAATCAAGAGTCACACCATAAAACTGGCAGAGATTGTAAAGAGTCTCAATGTCAGGAATTGTGTCGCCCTTCTCCCACTTTGATACTGCTTTATCGGAATAATTAAACTTTTCTGCTAATTCTAGTTGAGTGAGTTTGGCTTCTTTTCTTAATGAGGCAAGGTTCTCGCCAATTATTTCGCGGATGTTTTCCATGGCTCTAAAGATACAGCAAAAAAACAGCTTTGACAACTCTATGGAACCTTTAATCGCTTTAAATGTCTATATTTTATTAAAGGATGTTTCCTAATTCATAGTTTTTAACTAAAATGAAAAAGATATGATCGATAAAACTAAGAAAAAAATAATCATTATCACTTCAATTTCCTTAGTGGCTTTATTAGCAACTGGCTTTGGAAGTTATATGATTTGGAATAATCAAAGCAATGTTCCACCCTCCTATGGTGATTTTGATCCAGATGATTATCTCGATGACAACACCTTGCTGTTTGCTGATTTTGAGTCTTTTCGTCTCGAGTCCCCTACATTGGAAAATTACATAGAAAGATATAATCCCTGCGATCTCTTCAATTTAGCGGTATATGAGAGTCAAAAAAATGACTTCATTAAATTCCAAGCCAGCGGGCTTGTGGATGTCGGTGGTCTAAAACAAGATATTCTCACCTATCAATTAAAAAATGTTGATCGATACTTCTATGAATCAATCTCTAAAGGCCTAATTAGCGTCGCAAAAAGATTCTATCAAGATGACGAAATCACTTGGTATCGTGGCAAATATAATCAAAGTAAAGAAATGGTTTGGAATCCCGAAAGTGAAACAGTCGTCTCAATTGAAGATTTCCAAGAAGTCTGGGGATTTGATTTATCCATTTTTTCTCCTTATATTGTTTCAAGCTTAACTTGTTTAGAAACATCAACAGCAGTAATAGAAGACGAAAAAATTCAAATATCGTTAGATTTAGACCCATTCTTCAGCGTCCTAAACTATGTAAAGCAAATGGTCAAAATGGGTAATTTAGAAGAAGCTCCAATCTTTAAAAATATCAATTTAAAAATTACTTTCGATGAGAATTTTTTAATTCAATCGACAGAAATATTTGAGCAGTACAAAGTAAAGAAATTTGGCTGGTTTGACGCGACCGGCACAATATCGGGGGATTTTACATTTGGAATTCAAGAGGCATTTCCTCCCCTTGAAACCGAGATTATTTATCAATAAATGGTAAAAGAAAAGCCGCAAATTGCGGCTTTTTCTTAGACTTTTTCAATTTCAGAAAATTCGACTTCGAGTTTGGTTGTTCTTCCGAAGAAGATGGTTTCAAGTTCAACTGCTCCCGTTTCACGATTAATAGAAACAATATTTCCTTCCGTTCCTTCAAGAGCGCCATGGATGACTTTGACAAGGTCACCGATACTATAACGGTCATACATTTGTTCATCAATCATACCCATTCTCTTTAAGACTGGTTCAACTTGTTCTCTTGGAACAGGGAAAGGTTTGGTTCCTTTTCCAGAAGATCCAACGAAGCCGGTAACACCTGGCGTGTTACGAACAACATACCAAGCATAGTCCGTCATAATCATTTCGACGAAGACATAGCCAGGATAGAGATTTTTCATCCTTGTCTTGCCGGTAGGAAGGCCATCTTTCATAACGGGGACTTCGTGCTCAGCGACGATAATTCGGAAGATGAGTTCTTGCAAACCCATTGATTCGACACGTCGGGTGAGATTATCCGCCACTTTTCTTTCGTGAGTAGAATAAGTATTGACGACATACCAGGCCTTTTCGCCTAGTTTACTTTGTTTATTTTCGCTATCGCTGACATCAGTCGTCGTATCAGAAAAAGCTTTAATTTCGTCAGACATTATGCCCCTGTGCCTCCCATTGATTTAAAAGCATCACCTAAAATTTCGATAAGTCGAGATCCAGCTGCATCCTCTGCTAAAAGAATAAGAGCAGCAAGAACCGCTATCACTACTGTGACAATAATGGCGGGGATTAATTCATCTCTCTTTGGCCATCTAACGCGTTTGCCTTCTTTGACAACGCCTTTTGCATAAGATTTCATTCCCATAAAGGAACCTCCTATTTACTAATTTTGTGGATAGTGTGTTTTCCACAGTGTGGGCAATACTTTTTGATTTCGAGGGTTTTAAAACCTTCTTTTTTCATCATCAGGGTATAGTTGCGAGATAAACAATCTTCACAAATCAAAAGGACTTTTTCTCTCATCTATCTACCCTATCTTAAGTTTGCTTTAATAATGTAGCACATACAATTGTTATTGTAAAATAAAAAATCAATGATTGAATAAACTCACTGAATAATGTGTTTATCTTTGAGATAGTAGAAGACCATAATGAATGTCATTCCAACAACAGCGATAATGATAACAAAAGAGATCATCGTGCTAGAAGATACTTCTCGGTCTTCAGAATATGAGGTATCTGGTTGTTCGAAAAAATTCCTCAAGGTCGATATTGAATCACTTATATTGCTTCCCGCTAAATCAACATATTCGTCAACTGTTTGCCGATCGTTATCAGAAAGAGTCTCATACAACTCTATTACTCTTTCGTAAAGAGCGGGACTGATATCGCATACACTACTATTTTCTTGAGGGCGTACATCGCGATTCCACAGGCGAATAAAACCTTCGTCGCAAGCATCGGTAAATACTGTGTAAGAAGTTAAGTAGTTCAAATCGTTCCACTCTGTTTCACTGCCAGTATAATTGATTGTATTAAAATTGGGGTGATTTCCCGGGATGGTAAAAAGAGGAGAGGGAATTGATGTTACAGTGTAAGAAATCATCAGAGATTCGAGATTGAAAGCAGCATCAAAAGCTCCTAACGCAATTTCATCAACATAATATTCTTCGTTATAGTAGATACGGATGTCCGAGACATCAGAATCCGTCACACCGACAACTTTATAATGACCGTTTTCTTTGCTTTCCAATATCAAATTATCATTTTCGTTTGGTGAGGATCTCACTGGAATATGTGGGTTGCTAATAAACATCCCACTAGAAAGCATTATAACTAGTAATAATTGTTTTATCATGATACCGGTCCGCCAAAAATAAAGATGATAATTAAGCAGATAATTATTAAAAGTATAATGATGCCTGCAACAATAATAGAAAACCAAGGAAATGAATAATGTTCTTTTTCTTCTTCCATTGGCAAATCTTCAGTCGAAATAACTTCCGTTTCGCTGGTAATGTTTTTATTTTCATCAATTTCGAGACCAATTGGTTTATCAATTTCTTTTTTCTTTTTCATAATTCTCATTATATATTATTTAGTCTTCACTTTTCTTTAGAAAATGTTTTGAGATTACTTTAACCAATATGGTAATTACAATAGTGTTTAAAGGAATATTTACAAACATGATAACTAGCTGGGCAAACAATATAACCCAAAATGTTTCAAAGCCAAAAGCAATGGCTTTCATCAGTGAACCAAAAATCACCATAACAACAAGTTCGATGATGATTAAGGCAAAAGAGGTCTGAGCAGGATATAATGGCAAATCCTCATTAGTTGCCCTTACTCTTCGATTATACAAAACAATAAATACCAAGAGGCAAATAAATAATAAAAGCATAATGCTTGGAATCAAAATTCGCATTAACAAAGTGATGTTATAAGTATTGCTAAAAAGGGTAAGTGTATTATTGGCAAAGAGAATCACAGATACGATAGCTAGGCTAATTGCCATAAATGCGATGATGAAGGAAATAGACATTTTATTGCTGCGAACTTTTTTGAAAAGAGAGAACACAAAATAAGGCATTAAGCCTAATACCGCATAGATCAGTGTAATTGTTGGAAAGAAGCCGAAACCACTCGCATCAAATAAGGCATAACCAATAATATCCGAAGCGGCTCCAACTAATAATCCATACCAAGGACCAAGCAAAATGGAAGCAAAGATAATAATGGCGGGCCCACCAGGAGAAATACGAACAAAAGGAATAATGGGAATATAATTAATCGCCAAAACTTTTTGTAATATCACCGCAATAGCAATAAATAAACCTGCTAATGCAATCTTGGAAATGTGATCGAGGTTGTTTCTAGGGAAAAAAGATTTCATTGAAGGCCTCCGTTTTTAAAGAAGTCTCTCATATATCCAGCGAAGGCAAGAGACCCCGTAATAAGGATAACATCTTCTGGGTACTTCTCTAGAAGAGTAAGCACTAATTCTTTAGGATCTCCATAAAATTCATACTCATCAGCGAAAAGAAAATAATCATCTCTTCCGCGAGCTCTAGGGTGGTCAAAAGTTGTTAGGATTACCTCTCCAACTTGTCCAATAAAATTTAGCATGAGAGGGAAATTTTTATCCTTGAAACAAGCAAAAATAACATGAATGGGTCGGTTTTTGCTGACTTTTTCAATCGAAATCATTAGATTTTCCATCGCTTCGGGATTGTGGGCTCCATCAACAATCACTAATGGATTATTGTAAACAACTTCCATTCTGGCAGGAATGACCATCTTATATAAACCATTAACTAAAGATTCTTCATTAATCGGAAAAATGTCTTTTAAAATCTGAGTTGCTTCAATTGCCAAACAAGCATCATAAACGCTGTACTGGCCGATTGATTGAATCTTAAAATTTCGAAAAGTTTGATAGTCAAATGAGTATCCAGTCTCTGAATACAAGACATTATTTGGAATCGAGACACGATAAATTTCACTTTGTTTATAATTGCCTTCACGAGAAATAACCGATAGAACGTCCTCGCTTAAATCGCCCACTAGAATAGGAATTTCTTCTTTGATGATACCAGCTTTATGCTCTGCTATTTCGGTGATGGAGCGACCGAGATATTCAGTGTGTTCCATACTTACAGAGGTTATGATCGAAAGAACAGGAATAAAGATATTCGTAGCGTCGATTAATCCTCCCATTCCACATTCAATAATTGAAATATCGCATTGGCTATTAGTGAAATGGGTGAGAGCAATTAGAGTCATAATCTCAAAAGCTGATAATTCGTATTGGAGTATGCTTCGTTTATATGCATGAATGATATCTTCTATTTCTTCATCACTAATCAACTCATCACCAACACTAATCATCTCATTTATCTGATTGAGGCCAGGGGACATAAATAGACCAACTTTATAACCGGCTTCTTTATAAATAGAAGCGAGATAAGAGGCAGTTGAGCCCTTTCCGTTTGTCCCGGCAATATGAACGGAAGGAATTAAATACTCAAAAGAAACATCACGAAGAAAACGATCAAAGTTTTCACGTTGATAATCTCCCGAAGAACGGACAGGAATAATCAAATCTATGTTTTTCATAATTTATTCTCGTCCAAGATCCCTTTCAAGGTCTCTTTTCTTAATGGTTTCGCGCTTATCAAAAAGTTTCTTTCCTTTGGCAAGAGCGATTTCCACCTTGGCTTTGCCATTTCGCAAATAAACTCTAGTTGGGACAATCGTAAATCCACCCTTTTTAATTTGGTTAGCAAACCAGCTGATCTCTTTCTTATGAAGCAAAATTTTTCTTGTCCTGAGGGGGTCGTGATTAAAGATGTTACCTTGTTCGTATGGATTAATGTGCATATTGACGATTTCCATTTCGTTTTGGCGAATCAAAACATACGCATCTCCAATCGAACACGAATTCGCCCTTAGGGATTTTATTTCGGTGCCGACCAGAACAATTCCACATTCAGTGAAATCACTCAAAAAATAGTTAAAATGGGCTTTTTTGTTTGAGGCAATAATTTTTATGTTATCCGTCTTCTTAGCCATATTAAATTTTGTCCTTCACAACTGCTCTTCGCCAATTAAAGAGGCCTTCATCATTGAATTCTTTTGCCATTTCGATTCGATCCTTGAAAGGCATGAAAGTAAAAATAAGATAGAAAATCAACAAATTCATTCCCATGACTGTCAACAAAGTGAGGGCGTCAAAAGGAATAAAAGCATTAATGATAATAGTGATTGTCCCGCCAATAACAGCGGTAAAAGAGACTGTAAGTCCAGAAGTAACAACAATAGCGTGGAGGGTTTCCAATACCCATGCTTTAAACCTTCCATGGAAAATGAATCGGAATAGTGTAGTTAAAATTAATCCGGCGATAAGATAACAAACAATTGAAAGAATGATTGCATTGCTAATGCCTACGTTCAAATAGGTATAAAAAGCAAAACCCGTTCCGCACCCTATTCCCAAAAGCAAAGTTCCATAAATAACTAGTCGTACGACAAATCTTGCGTTTGTACTATGCCGATAGATTAGAGCCACGAAATAAGGTAAGAAAAGTAAGCTGGCAACCAAGAAGAAAAGACTCCAAAGAATAATGTCTCTAAACAAAGCGTTTTCATAGGGAAAGTTAGTTAAAAATGAAATCGATAAAGTGAGTACTAAAGAAATAATTACTAATGTAATAACGCGAATTATGCTCGCAGAACTGACGTTGTTTTGCCACACATCATTGTGGGCGGCTTGTTTTACCAGTTGTGGCTTTCTCATATGTTGCCAGGCGGCGACAGGTGGTAAATAGAAAAGCAGCATGATGATGGCGCCAGAGGTCGACACATCAAAGAAGCGTGTTGACTCTACGAGATTGTGCGTTAGAATGCAGAAATAGAATAACAAATACATGAGAGCAAAACGGAATTGCTTCCTAATAAATAGTCGAATGATAGAGTAGAAACCAAATCCAATTCCAATGGCGTAGAAACTTAATCCAACAATTCCACTCATCAAAAAAACTTCAACATAACCAGAATGACACGTCCTCACAGCATGTCCGAAGATAGTGGAATAAGTCATTATTAGTTTCGAACTGGCCCCATAACCATAACCAAAAACCAGCCTAAGAGGGTCTTTTTTAAGTAAATCCATCGCCCATGACCATATTTCAGTTCGATTGCTGAATGTTCCAAAGTCGCCTGTAAACACAAATCGTCTCAAAAACTCTTTAAATGCAATCATAAGTGGCCATTGTTTCGATTCACCAATCAGGTAAACAATGAGAAGGCCAATAGCGGCAGCGAATATTAAAATGATGAACACAGAAGATCGAATATAGTGACGTTGGATGTATCCAATAATTATCTTAGATGACAAGTAAACAATCAGGATTGCGCTAGAAATAAGTAAAGCGGTGTTTGAAAGAGTAAATATCATAACTCCAAAAAAGAAGAACATAAGAATATATGACCACCACTTAGAATGAGGGAAATTGACTAAGATACAGGCCATCATTCCAAGCATTAAGCACAAACCAAAAATATTAGGATTGATAAAAAATGATCCTACACCTTCACCATTGGGAGTTCCTTCGAATATGGTTTTATAAACTCCAACTTCAAAAATCAAAGAAAAAATGGATGCTAAAACAACAAGAATAATAACCGCATAAGCCAACCATTTTAGTTTTGCAAATCTTAGTCTTCCTTTGACAAATGTGAACATCATCATGTAAATGACGACAAAGCTAATAAAAAGTTGAATGGTGTAACGTATTTTTTCATTTATAGAAAAAGTGAGAGTGCCATCTTCTCCAGTACCATTATTGATAAAATATGTAGAGGATGGATTTGTCCAAATGGCGATACAAATGCAAATGAAAACAATGATTAAAATAGACAAGACAACCCAGCCAGCTTTCATTTTATTTTTCTTGTGCTCAAGGAAGAAATACACTCCCATCATGGCTAAAATCAAAGCGGTAATAATATAGAAGACCGGATTAGAAAAACCGTCCATTGGCACACCATCAGAAAGAAGGGCAATGTTCTCCACAAAAAAGCAGGAAAGAACGATAATAACCCAGAACCAGAGACTAGATAATATGTATTTGAATTGTCCCATACAAGCAACACGCATTATACAAGCAAACGCGCGAAAAGTCTAAAACTTTGCGAATGGGTGGACCTTAAAAGGTCCTTTTTTAAGATAAAATCGATATAAAAAAGACCTCTAAAAAAAGAAAAAATGTTATTCCTTTTGATAAAATCAAAATATCATTATAATACTAGTATGAACAAGTACGACCTCTTGAAAAGCATGATTAACGATGGCCATCAAATCGTTGTCTTCACGGGAGCGGGTATTTCGGTGGCTAGTGGAATTCCTGATTTCAGAAGCGAAAACGGAATATATCATTCTGATGAAAACAGTAAGACAAAACCAGAAGATATTTTATCTCATTCTTTCTTCGCAAAACGCACTAAAGAATTTTATGAATTTTACCGAAAGAAAATGCTCTATGAAAACGCTAAGCCCAGTCTAGCACACAAGTATTTTGCTAATTTAGAAAAGCAAGGTAAAAACGTTATCGTTATAACCCAAAATATTGATGGCTTACACCAAGAAGCGGGATCCTCGATGGTTTACGAGTTGCATGGCAATGTGCATAGGAATTACTGCCAAGAATGCAACCGTCTTTTCGGCATTAAGTATATTCAAAACTGTAAAGAAATTCCTCATTGCGATAAGTGTGGGGGAGTAATAAAACCAGATGTTGTTTTGTACGATGAGCCACTTAATGAAGACTTAATTATGAGAACGATATCCGCCATTATGATTTGCGATATATTAATTGTTGTGGGAACCTCTTTAACGGTCTACCCTGCTGCTGGTTTCCTCCGCTACTTCCGCGGTAAATATTTGATTGTTATCAACAAAAGCGAAACTTCATTTGACAACATGTGCGATTTAGTAATTAACGAAGATATAGAAAGTGTTATCAAAAAAATAGTATGAAAAAATTAATAATATTTGATTTAGATGGAACCTTGCTCGATACGCTAGGCGATTTGAAAAACGCAGTAAATTACGCATTAAATTTCAACAAATGGCCACAAAAATCAAAAGAAGAGGTACGTCAAGCTATAGGAAATGGTGTTGCAAAATTAATACAACGAACTGTTCCCAATGGTATTAGCAAAGAAAAATATGAATCCGCTCTTAAGACTTTTACAAACTATTATGAAAGTCATTATGATGTCGAAACAAAGCCTTACCCTGGCCTATTAGAAATGTTGAAACAATTAAAAAGAGATGGCTTTTTATTAGCAGTATGCACGAATAAAATTCAAGTCGTCGCCAACTATTTAGTTAGTCACTTTTTTTCTGGATTGTTTGATTACGTTCAAGGGGATGAAATAGGTATTCCAAAAAAACCTGAGCCTTATATGATTGACAAAGTTCTCAATCATTTTTCTTTAACGAGTAGAGAGGCTGTTTATGTTGGTGACACTGAAGTTGACCAACAAACTGCTATGAATTCTCATCTTGAATACGCCCTTGTTGAATATGGGTATCGTACAAAAGAAGAATTATCAATTCTCTGCCCCAATAGCAGAACCATTGTGGACTCTAAAGAATTGTATTCTTGGTTGAAAACATTTCAAAAAAATAGGACTTAGTCCTATTTTATTTTTTTAATTCTCTCGTCAATGAAATCGTAAATTATTTGTCGTTCTACTTTGTAGCAGGTTGCAAATTCATCAAGGATAAAGTTGTTTGCATACTCGAGCATATCAACATCAGCGGCTCCGAGTTTAACTCCATCGGGATCTCTTTTATAAGTGCGATATTGAGCAAATAAGTAAGCTATATCTTCAACATCTCCCGAACAAAGTCTTCGCTTAAAAGCATCTCGTCTTTGTTTAGTGTTGGGATTGAAATCTTTTTCAATGATACTAATTCTTTTGAGTAAAAGATCAGCTTCTTCAATGGTCATAATTGGCCGAATAATATTGTGGATTGATTCAAAGGGGACATAAATTGTTTCAGCATCGCTGCGATTGGCGCGAACAAGAAAATAGGTTTTGCCTCCCATTTCTCGAGTGCCAATAATGACGGATAGACCATCACGGCAATGCATTACTTCATCGTTTACTTTGAATGTTTTCATATAGTAACCCTATTGTATCAAAAAAACGTGGGTAAAGATAGTTTTATGAAAGCTATCGGCGCAAATACTTTTACATTTAATAATATTAAGTCCGGTTAATTTGAAATACCTTGTCAAGATACGAAAGAAAGCAAATTAACGTTATCTATTTTGCGTTTTTGCTAATATGCGATAAAAAGCTATTTGTGAAAAGTTTTAAAAATCCAAGAGTATTCTCATTGCTAATCTTTCCATCCGCTCCCAATAGGTTCATGACATTACTTATATATGCTTCTGGCTGGGCCATAACCGGCATATTCAAAAATGTTAGCACTTGGCGGAGGTGATGATTGGCTCCGAATCCCCCAATTGAACCTGGTGAAACGCTGATAATGGCAGCTGGCTTGTTGTTCCAAACACTGTGTCCATAAGGACGCGATCCAATATCTAAAGCGTTCTTTAAAACTGCTGGAAATGAGCGGTTATGCTCAGGGGTGGCGAATAACACCGCATCAAATGTTTTGATTTTTTCGCGAAGAGTGAGCCATTCTTTTGGCTCCCTGTTTTCGGATTCCAAATCTTGATTATAGATAGGCAGATTTCCAATTTCTAGGATTTCATATTCCATTTCTTTTGGACTTTGGTGAATTAAAGCCTCCACCACAGCTTTTGTAAAAGACTGTTTTCTTAGAGAGCCAAGCAAAACAGCAATTTTTATGTTTGACATATATTAAGCTCCTTACGTTTGAACTAATTTTAAGCTATGTCCGGGCTATTGAGCAAATGAAGTGCTCTATTAATAATTAATATTTTCTTTTAAAAATGTTTCAGCATCAAGTTCGCCAAAAGCTTGATAAAGTTCGTCTCGAGTATTCATCACAATCGGTCCTCCCCAAGCAACTGGCTCTTTAAGAGGCAATGAGCTAAGAAATAGTACCTGAGAGGGAACCTGGCCAGCTTTGATAACAACTTTATCTCCACTAGTTAGTTTGACTGCTGTCTTTTCCTTTATTTTTTCGCCCGATATGTTTACTGGCCCGACAAGAGAAAATAGCATCACGGTTCTATCACTTGGGGTATCTATAACTAATTCGGAACCTGCATCCAAGTGAATATCATAATAATCAAGGGGAAGATATTTGCTTTGAAATCCTTGGTAATTTTTGTAAGTGCCGGCGAGCAATCTTAAAAATCCACCCATAAAAGTTATTTCTTTGATTTCATCGTTTTTGATGCTCATGTAGTTGGGGTAAGTAAACTTATACTTTTTAGGTAGATTAAGCCACAGTTGAACTCCTAGCATTCTTTTTGATGAGGGTAATTTTTCCTCGTGAAGGATACCGGATCCAGCGGTCATCCATTGGACTTCACCATCTTTAATACTGTCCTTATTACCCAAGCTATCCTGATGGACCATTTGGCCTAAATAAATATAGGATATCGTTTCAATCCCTCGATGGGGATGAAGGGGGAATCCGGCTTTATAATCATCCGGATTCACACTATCGAATGAATCGAGCATCAGAAACGGATCGAATTCTTCGACAGTTTGGTTTGATAGTACACGTGTTAATCTTACGCCCGCACCATCGCTCGTTGGATATCCTTGAACAGAGAATGCAACTTTTCTTTCCATATAATGTTCTCCTCTTTTTATTATACAAGTAATATTTGATGGTGAAATCATATACGCTATCAACGATGAAAAAGATTGTCGGTAAACAATAAAAAAGGTTTGAGTGTGTCAACCAAATAGTCTTTGTGCCATCATTGAATAGGTTTGATCCCAAAATGCAACCCCCACCTACGAGGCGTTTCAACAATGCGCCTTTCTTAGAATGGGTTATTTTGTCTTTTCGTTAACAATTCTCAACCGGAACAATGGTACCTCTTATCTTCCGCTCGTTTTTTTCTCTCTTATTAATTAGCGATTTGAGCTGGAAGAGAAGGAGATTCCATTATTAAAGTCATTGTTGCGCAAAAAAACATGTCTTCTTCCCAATATACACAATCGTTTCACGAATGCAACGATTATGCAACGATTTGTGTTTTGTTGCATTACTATGCATTTCTTGAATATATTACTGCTTTCGCTTTACCTGTTTTAAGAATTTGGTTTTTCTTGATTAAAGAGTTAAGAACTCTAATGAGAGTATCTTTTTTAAGGCTGGTCAAATCCTCTATTTCTTCTCGCCTGTATTGGCGATTAACCGCCATTGCATCTATTACTTTCCTTTCATTAGCGTTTAGATTCATATCGCCATATAAAGGAAGCGCAATGGATATAGCCGAACTCATAACATCAAAAGAAGGTTTAGATAAAGAGTCTTTATATGCGTCATTAATTCTTTTGATTCCAGTTGCTAATATTTCCACAATTCGTAGTCTCAAAAAAACATTTGCGGTAATCGGGTTTCGAAGCACCAAAAACGATCCTTTTAGAAAGCTTTCTTTAGTTATTCCTTCAACTAAGCCACCAGGAGAAGAGACAATTATTCTGTCAGCGTACATTTCCACTTTACTATTTGCATAAATATCCCAAGCACGGTGAATGAGACTATTCGCCAAAGCTTCACGAAAAGCATTGTATGGGATTTTCTCTTTTTCCTCTCTAACGCCGTTAGAGATTCTTTCAAACATATATTGTTTTTTGAAAATCTCTAAAGCCTCAAAATACTGGCTTATGAGGGATTTGCCTGCCAAACTTACTCTTTGTCTTATTTCATTAATGTCGCTGCCAAAAATCACAATATCTAATCCTGGACTATTGTTATTATCTGATAGTAATAATGCGGCAATGTTATAACCGTTCTCATCAGAATACAGATTTAATGTCTTTAAAGTATCTGTAGAGAATGTGCTGAGTTTTAGCTTAGATAAACACTCTTCTTCTAAAACGTGAAAAGTCAAATTTTGATTGGGGGATGGCAATTCTTCATAATCTAGATTAATGCCACGAAGAACCAGACGCTTGTATTCAATGCTATCAACTTCAACTGTAGAGGTATCATTACGAGTATAGGCTTTTTTATCATAACAATAGGGGGTTGAAACACCTTTCTTCACTAATACAGTAATGGTGCCTTCTTCATTGATTTTTATAGAGTAGTCCGGTTTTGGTTTAACACTATCATTAATCTGATTTTCAATAGACAGACAAAAAGCTTTGAGATCTTTAATCGGCACAATATCACCAGCATCAGATACACCGAAAATGATTTCGCCACCATCATAATTTGCAAAGGCAGAAACTGTCTTTAAGTACGCCTTAGTTAATTCTCTTTTCAGTTCGACACTTTTGGACTCTTTATATTTCATAACCATTCCTCTTATCAATTATCGCACGTATACAACGATCATACAACGATTGATTATTTGTTGCAAAGACGATGACTGCTTAAGAAATACTTTTCCAAAGACCCGAAAATACTCCTAGTAGTCATCAAAGAAAAAAACAGGTGTTTCAACAATGCAACCCCTCTGCCTTGAGCCGTTTCAACATTGCGGTTCCTATTTCTCCCTTAAGCTCAATGATGGTCGTTCGATTGGTCAGCCGACTTTCCAAAACCTTTTGATTGGTGCTAATAAAAGAAAAAATCCTGACACGTTTGTATTGTATCAAGATTGTTCTACGATTTTGGTGGATCTGACCGGGATCGAACCGGCTACCTCCTCCATGCCATGGAGGCGCTCTCCCAGGTGAGCTACAGACCCAAATGGACTGAGATGATTTTAAACCAATGTGGGACTAAAAATCAATAATAACTTCATTAGTGTTTGCATAGCATGTTCGTTTTGTTATTAAACTCTCTCGAAGAGACCTTATTTAGAGAGATAAAACCAAACTATGAATACCTTGAAAATGATGTTTAGATAATAAAACAGAACCAGATTACTAGTTCTGTTGTTCTTTTGTGCTTCCCCCATTTCATTGGACTAATCTTTTGAAACAGGCACCCTTATGTTACTTAAGGCTTTCTATCTCTGCAAGATATTTTGTTGGACTATTCTTTAGAATCGTTATAATCCTTGTGTTGTTG
>JAEZSD010000018.1 GCA_023422095.1 Bacillota bacterium | reverse complement strand
GTGCAATATAATCCAATAAAAGGGTAGTTTGTTTAGTATTTATTTATGAACATAACAAATAAGGAGTTACAAAATTTGGCCGAGCAGATTAAATGTGGCCAAATGTCAAGTTTTGATCCTTTTTATGAAGCGACCAAACGCGTTATCTTCTTCAATATTTATAGTTATGTCAAACATCATGAAGCTGCCGAAGATCTTCTACAAGATACTTATGTCGCTTTTTTGAAATCCGCTGAGAACATCGATAACTCTCAACCAATTCTCGCTTATCTTTTGACGATTTCAAAGAACTTGTCATTAAATTATTTGAGAACAAGTTCTCGAAACGTCCCCTTAAATGAGACATTTGAAGAGGCCGTTGGCGTGAATCAAAAATACTCAGTTGAGGAATATGAACTCATCACCAAAATTAAAGATCTGCTTAAGCCAGAAGAGTTTCGCATATTCTATCTCAAGACAGTGGAAGAATATACTCACCAAGAGATATCCACTCTACTGCACAAGCCAATAGGTACCATTACATGGGCCTATAACAACGCTATTAAAAAATTGCAGAAAGGACTGAAAAATATTTATGAGACTAAATGATGAATCCAAAATCAAGAAGTCTTTTGAAGAGGTAAAAATTACCACTACTTCAGAGATGATTTTGTCAGCCTTTGAAAAGCAAAAATTGGCCCCGATGCAAAGGGAAACTAAAGCGAAGAGGAGACCCTCAACGTGGTTTTCTTTAGCGATTGGTTTTTCTTCTGTTGCCCTAGTGAGCTCCTCTGCCATAGCTATTGCTGTTCTTTTAAATAATCAAGATTCTTCCACCCCAGTCATCATTAATGATCATCATTTGCAAGCTGCTTTTGAATTATATACAGGGGTGAACTTATTATCATATGTCACTGCCACACCTCATTCGATTAAACTTCTCAATGTTGAATCACTTTTTACAAGTGAAGAAGAAACTAAAAAGCCCGTCACTTCGCAAGAGTTCAACGAAGTTGTGGACAAATATCATCAAAATTACGAACTATGTACTTCTCTTTTAACTAAAGGAAGCGAGGTTCAATACCAGATTACCAGCGGAACATTTGTTGGAGATTATGGTACTTATCAATACCAAATGTCGATTGAAGAATCAATTCACTTTTATTACAGCGATGGCTTTGTTGAAGAAGAAGGACAATATTTAGGAGAATTGCATATCGGAGAAACGGATGTGTATCAACTCGATTTTGATATCGAACAAAACATTTATACAAATAAAAAAGAAGTCGAAATCACCATTAATTTGGATGAAGATACGAGTTTTGAAATTGAATACAGCACGAAACCAAATCGATATTCGTATGAATATACTTATGTGGAAAGTGGAGAGGAAATCAAATCTGTCGAAATTGAACTCAAGGGAAAAGGGAATGGTCTCACATTAGATATCGATGTCGAAGAAGAAAACAAAAATTTTTCCTATAAAGTTAGAAAAACAGAAGAAAATAGCTATCGGATGAATTATGAATATGAAAATGGGGTAGATTCTTTTAGTGGAATAATCAACTACACTATCTATTCAAACTCAATTATTTATACTGAAACAAAACTACAAGAGACAATTATTAAAAATATCCAATAAAAGCCTTGCCAGTTTGTATTTACTAGTAGAACCAAGAAGGAAAAACTATGAAAACAAAATTATTGGCATCCTCTTTACTAATTATGGGCGCACTAGCTATGAGCGGTTGTACTTCTTCTTTTGATTTACCACTGAGTCCAATAGCTAATGAAAAAATTGCTTCTCAGTCACTATCAACTTTGTCTCTCTTAAATACTTCACAAGGATCAGCAGCCTTAAAACGAGCGCTTTTGTCTGATCAAGCCGTTAACTTAACTGAACAAGAAATTGATGACATTAAGTCGATCCTTGGTCAAGTTGATATCATTTTAGCTAATCAGACTGGGGTCACTACTTTGGTCATTGAGTCTCCTCGAGAAGCATATGAGTATGGCCTTTTAGTCACATACACAGATATTTTCGCAAATACCTCTTCTTATTCCCTATTCTATAACCAAGTGAAAACCATTGATCATGATTTGGAAGAAAATGAAGATGAGATCGAAGATGAGATCGAACCAGAAGAATCTTATGGTGGATCTCGTTATGGTCAACATAATGGCGATATTAAAAATAAGACCTGGTTGGAAGGAATTCTCGTATCTGAAGAAGCGACTTTTAATTTCACTTCTTTAGTTAAGGAAGAATTCGAAGAAGATGAATATGAAACTAAAGTCCATTTTAAGCTCTTTAATGACACAGGGTTTTATGTCAAGGCTATGCAAGAGACAGAAATCGAAGAAGACGGAGTTGAATCCCGCATTCGTTACACTGTATTTGATGGAGAAACCGAAATCACTTCTTACTGCTTAAAGGTCGAACAAGAGGTCGATGACAATGCCGAAATTAAATTAAGATTAGATGATAAAGTCTATTTCATTGAACAAATATTCGCGGAAGGTAAAGAATACCTCGACGTTAAGTATTCTGACGGTGTCACTGAAGCACGTATTCTCTTTGAGAAAGTCATCAGTATCGATGAAGAAACTCAAGAAGAAGTCGTTGACTTCATCATCGTGGAATAAATCCCCCCTCGAAAAGGCTAGGCCGATTAATGACCTAGTCTTTTCTTTTACCCTAATAATTTTGCAATGTCTGCTTCAATGGCTAATGGCTTAAATGGCGGCTCATAACGATTGATTATACTACCATTACGATCCACGAGGAATTTCGTGAAGTTCCAAGCGATTTTCTTGCCTGGGTTTACTGGGGAATTATCTTTTAGATATCGGAAAAGAGGATGTTCATTCTTACCATTAACATTAATCTTTTCGAATTGGGGAAATTTGATTCTCCAAGTCAAAACACAAGCATCATGGATTTCTTCGGCTGTTCCTGGAGCTTGTTTTAAGAATTGGTTACAGGGGAAATCGAGAATTTCAAATCCCTTGTCGTTATATTTCTTATAGAGCTCCATTAATTCATCATATTGAGGAGTGAAACCACATTTTGTTGCGGTATTTACAATTAGCAAAACCTTTCCTCTGAAGTTTGATAATGGTACTTCTTGTCCTTTGTAATCTTTCATAATATAGTCATAAATCATAATTCATTACCTTCTTTCTATTTAAGTATACCAAAGTGACCATTAATCACCTTTTTAAATGCTCATAAAAAGAAAAAAACCCTCCTTACTGACATTAGTTAGTCCAGTAAAAAGGGTACATTTCAATGTGCTTCCCCCATTTCATTGGACTAATCTTTTGAAACAGGCACCCTTATGTTACTTAAGGCTTTCTATCTCTGCAAGATATTTTGTTGGACTATTCTTTAGAATCGTTATAATCCTTGTGTTGTTG
>JAEZSD010000077.1 GCA_023422095.1 Bacillota bacterium | reverse complement strand
TGTTCAGGCATTGCATCTTGTTTTAATAAAGTATGATCGATGAATTTGTTGTATTTCATAAAAATTACCTCTTTTATCATTATAAACAAAAAGAAAAGGTCGTGGGACCTAATCTTTTATGCAGCTTTTGGTTCAGCTTTTTTTTCGACTGATTTTTTTGCTGGTTTGCGAGTTGACTTTTTTCCAGCTTCAGCGGCTTTCTTTTCTGCTTCTTTAGTGACATACTTGCCGTTTAAGTAAACGACTTTGCCATCATAGAATCCACATTTTGGGCAAACGTGGTGAGATTTGATCATCGTGCCACAGTTGGGGCATGTGACTAAACCTGTAACATTTAATTTAAAATGTGTTCTTCTTAATCTTTTTCTTGTTTTCGAAGTTCTTCTTTGTGGGACTGCCATAGCGATATCCTCCCTTATTTAACCTGATTAATTATATTAATACTAAAAGGTTTAGTCAAGCCGATTTTTGACAAGTTCTAAATAAACTCATTTTATTTCGGCAATATCATATCTTTTGTTAATTTTACCGTTAAATGTTCTCCAATCATTCCTTCTAAAGAAGGAACTTTCACTTCAATATAATTTGTAGTGTGGCCAATATTTAAGCCTTTTTCAAATCTTTCTACTAATATAGTAACTAATCTACCAATAAAACTATGTGTGTAATTTGCCCATAACTCTTCTGAAAGATTGATTAGTCTATTTACTCTTTGTTTTTTTATTTCTGGAGCCACTTGATTTGTCATTTTGGCAGCTGGCGTTCCTTCACGTGGAGAAAAAGGAAAGACATGGAGCAAGTGAAAACCACAATTCTTAATAAATTGGCTTGTTTGTTCAAATTCTTCATCTGTTTCTCCTGGAAAGCCAACTATCACATCGGTTGTAATAGCAATTCCTGGGATTTCTTCTTTTATTCTTTTAATTTTTGCAAGGAAATCATCAGTAGAATATCGTCTCGCCATTCTTTTTAACACTGTGGGAGAACCACTTTGTAAGGGAATATGTAAATGTTTGGCTAAGTTGTTCTTTTCTTTCAATAGACGAATTAGGTGATCGTCAATCTCGCTTTCCTCAATCGAAGAAATCCTCAGCGAAGAGAGATCGGGTATCTCTAATAGTTTTTCAACTAGCTCTGAGAAGGTGATAGTTTTTAAATCTTGACCATATCCTCCAACATGAATTCCCGAAAGAATAATTTCTTGATAACCTTGTTTGACTAAATATTCGGCCTCAGAAATAACGTGTTCAGGTTGTCTAGAACGAAGCTGACCACGGCGATAAGGAATAATACAATAGGTACAAAAGTTATTACATCCGTCTTCAATTTTCAAATACGCTCTAGTGTTCTCAAAATAAGAAGTAATTCCAAATTCTTCATAAGAAAAATGACGGGTATCATCATCCAATAGAACGATTTTTTTGTGAGTCTTTAGGTATTGTCTTATTAAATTAGGGATTTCGTTTCGATGAGAGGCCCCAACTAAAATTGTGGGTTTAATGTTTTCTAAAATATAATCCTTATTGCCTTGAGCGTAACAGCCCATGATAATCATGATAGCCTGAGGATAAAGGCGCTGAAATTTGCGGATATGTTGACGGGATTTTTGATCAGCGGTCGAGGTTACTGAACAGGTATTGATAATCACGACATCAGGTTTGGCAAAATCATCTTCTTGAAAACCTTCATTTTTGAGTAGCGAGGCTAATGCCGCGCATTCGTAACTATTGACTTTACAGCCCAAAGAAAAAACCTTGAAAATCATGGAATTAAACCCTAGATTTTTTATTGATTATTGAAAGCATTTTTGTAGAAATAAAGCCGCTTTTAAAGAGATTTTGGACAAATTCTTCGCGATTATACTTAAAATACGACTCCACCACCGGTTTGATTCTTTCGAGCATGTGATGATCGCTAATGCGCTTCATATACTTATCAAATAAAACAATTTTCTCATCAAGGCGACCTTGGGAATTAACAATATAAATAGTTAGGGTGTCATAATGAAAATAAGCAACTTCTTTTCCGTTGCTAAAAACCTTCACTAAACGAGTGAAATATGAATTAAAAAGTTCTGCTCCATAAGTGTCAAAAGGATCGACAATTGCATTAGTGAAATTTTTAATTAATTCAGAGTAAGGAGGAATTAATAATTTCTCCGGTTCTTCTACATAAATTAGGTTAATTGCTCTTGTAAAAAAAGGAATGAATATTTTTTCTTTGTTGGATGTCAAATAGGGAAGTTCCACCAGTCTTTCTTCTAAAGCTTTGTGGAAAATTCTGCTGTCTGATTTTGAATGGGTGGGAAGATATTTATTAAGGTTGATGACTTCCTTTTCAACTGTGTCCTTATTAAACAAGCCATAAAGAATGCAATTTGCTCTCATGACACTGAAGTCGTCTATATCGCTATCATATAAAAAGGAATATTTTGGGAATTTATTCAAAGATTCACGATTCTCAAGAAAAAAACGATACTCTTCACTTTTTTGAAAAGCTTTTCTTTTTCTTTGATACTTGTCTAGTAATGAAAAAATGCCCATATTATTTCTCTAGATAATATCCTATCACACTCAATCCGTAAATGGCGGCAGTCTCACATCTTAATATTCGTCCGCCCAAAGAGATAGGAGTAAAACCTTGTTTAACCAAAATATCAATTTCCTCTTCAGAAAACCCTCCCTCAGGACCGACAAAGTATGTTATGGAAGACTTTTCTTTTAAGAAAGGAAAAATTACGCCATGGTCGGATAGTTTTTCATAGGCAACATAATTCTGCTTTGAAAAAGCAAATGATGGGAGATGACTAATGTCCACCACTCCATATAAGTTAGGAATGGCAAGTCGACGAGATTGTTCGCTCGCTTCTTTTAATATTTTCATGTATCTTTCTTTCTTCTTTTCAAAAGAGAGTTGATCCATTTTTACCACGCAATAACGAGTGTTAACTAAAAAGATATTCTTAACACCCAATTCCGCCGCTTTTTGTAAAACAAGTTCAATTTTATCTCCCTTAGCGAGAGGGAAAATTAAAGTAACATCAAAAGGTAATTCGGATTTTTGTTCAATTGAATGAATAACTATAATCGTCAATGGTAAAAGGCTCTCAACCTTTGCAAGGAATAGTTTTTGAGAAGCCACTACCTCGATTCGATCACCAACTCGCGCTCTCATGACATGCAAAAGATGATGGGTATCACCTTTATCTAAAATTACATATTCGCCATCAAGATTAGCAAAATAACGCTGCATTAACGGACAAATTCTCCGTTTCCGTCCTTAAGATTATCAGTTCTAAAATAGACTATTCCGATGATAGCGTTAACTAAATATACGAAACCAAAAGCAATCAGGATTCCCCAATATGCTAAAGGCGAGGCAAAAAACATAAACGCAGAGGCACCACCAATGGTTAAACAATTAAGCAATAGCCATAACAGGCCTAGTTTTTTAAACTTTAGATAGAAAAAGGGAGCCCCAGTAAAACCTAATAAGCAGAATAGAGAAAGAAGTATTTTTTTATAGTGAGGCTTGGCATTAGAAAATTCTGGGCGGGAGACATCAATTTCTGAAGTCACTTCAATTGTTTCGCTATTCACATTTTCTAAGGGTAATTTGACCCCACAAATTGGGCAAATATCTTTATCGAATTTTGAGATTCGGGATTTGCAATTACGACAAACTGGCATATTATCACCTCACTTCAATATTAGCACACGACCT
>JAEZSD010000058.1 GCA_023422095.1 Bacillota bacterium | reverse complement strand
TGAGATACCTTTACCTCAAATTGTGGTTTACCAGCCAAAAGAATAAATTAAGGGCTCAGCAATAAATAAAAAAGCCTCAATAACTTGTATTGAAGCAGTTTTTTCAAGATGGTGCCCCCTGCCAGAGTCGGACTAGCGTCTGAGCATTACCATTGCTCCGTTCTACCGTTGAACTAAGGGGGCGTCGAGTTGTATTATACAATAATAACTTTTCGCTTAACAAGAGGATTTGTTTCTATTCTTATTTCTTTTCGCTATATATGTGCCTCGGCGAATATCTTGTTTTGCTTTTCTTCACTAATCAAGGGTGTGGCTTGTTCTTTCATCTTTACTGTAATTCCATGCACTCGGCTATTTAATTCCGCGATGCTTTCTTTTCTTTCAAGGGATAGATTTGGCCATTCGGGTTTACCGATTGAGACAGTGATGCATGGATAACCATGTCTTTTTCAAAGCTTAAAGATTCCTTTCGCGGGTCGATAGGAAATGGCTAAGGGAACAACTGGTACTTTGTTGTTGTAGGCGATGGTGAAAGTACCATTTTTAAAGGGTCTAATATTTTCTTCGTAATACCACATTGAGGCTTCTGGATATATGTGAAACCACCTTTTTTCTTGAAACATGTTTTTGATGTCTTAATCAAACTTTTTTAACCCTTCATAAGAATAAGGAACAGGAATAGAACCAGTGACGCGCATTAATTTGCCTAATTGTGAGTGATGATTATTGATCCAAACAAGAAAGTAACCTCTACGAGGAAACATAATGCTTCTAATGCATAGGTAATCCCAATCGAAAACATGGTTACAAGTCGTGATAAATCCATTTTTTATTTGTTTAGCAAATTCACCGCGAAGATTTTTTCTACCTTTAACTTTCAAGCCATATCGTAGAGAAACGATGGGAATTGCCACTATCCAAAAGAAAAAATTAACAACATTTTGAAAGAACCGAAACCATTTTGAGGGGTGATAAAAAGGATAATCGCCATCGAGAGATACGTTTCTGACCTGTTTAGGATCAATCATATGTCCATCGATTTTATCGGGGTAAGTAAATTTTAAACCAGTTTGATATCGAACCATAAATCGTATTAAAGCATTCTTTAGTAAAGACTAACAACATATTATTGAATAAGCGATGACTTATCAATCAGTTATCGCTTTTAGATAACTTCACCCATTAGATCATAGACAAAAGCATCGGTAATTTTCACTTTGACTTTATCCCCTAGTTTTAACTCTTTATGGCTTTTGACAAAAATCTTGCCATCGACGTCATCAGGAGCATTCCAATAGCTACGGAAAAGGTAATTTTCCTTTTCTTTTCCCACAATTAACCCCTCCATAACCTCGTTGATGTGATCTTTGTTTTTTCGATAAGAGATCGGCTGTTGAGCCTTCATGATTTTATCGAGGCGTTGTTTCTTAACTTTTTCATCAATTTGGTGAGGATAATTGAAGGCTGGCGTATCTTCCTCACGAGAATAAGCAAAGGCACCTAGGTGGTCAAATCCTATCTCTTCAATAAAAGATACTAATCCTTGGAAATCCTCTTCTGTTTCACCTGGAAAGCCCACCATGACGGTGGTTCTTAGGATAGCGTGAGGGACTTTATGGCGTATTTTTTTAAATAGAGCAATTAAATCGCTCTTACCACCCCGTCGGTTCATCGCTTTAAGAATCTTATCTTCGCTATGTTGGATAGGGATGTCAAAATAGGGAGTCAGGCGGGGTTCACTAGCGATTAAATCAATTAACTCATCAGTGATTTCATCGGGATATAAATAAAGTAGACGAATATATTCAAAATCTTTGATTTCTAATAATCCCTTTAAGAGGGAAACAACGTCATCAGAAGTATTCAAATCAACACCATATTTAGTGGTATCTTGTTGCAAAACCACGATTTCTTTAATTCCTTCCCCCGCTAAATTATTAGCTTCTTCAATAATGTCAGTATAAGGACGAGAAATAAAGCCTCCCCTAATAAGAGGAATTGCGCAGTATGAACAGCGATTAGAGCATCCTTCGCCAATTTTCAAATAAGCTGACACTGGACCAGTTGAAATAACGCGGTATTTATCGGATAAGCCAATCTTTTCTTTGGGTGAACAAGAGTCGACTTGTTCTAATAATTCATTGAAGCGGTGATATTGAGATATGGGAATAAAGAGACTCACTTCGGGAATTTCTTTTTTTAACTGATCATGGTAGCGTTCTACTAAACATCCCGTCACCACCACTTTTTTATCATGGGAAAGAGTGTCAAAAATTGTTTCAATTGATTCTTTCTTGCTGGCTTCGATAAATCCACAAGTGTTAATAAAGATAATATCAGCTTCGTCAACATTAGAAGTTATTTGGTATTTATCGTGGTCGAGCAAACCTAAAATATTCTCGCTATCAACGAGATTTTTAGCGCACCCTAAAGAAATGATTCCAACTTTTTTCATTATTAACGATACCGAACAAAGTGAATAACTTTATAGATGGCCAAAGTAAGAGTAAACAAAAAGAATAAGATTGCCGAATAATCATCAGGAAAATCTAAAGCGATAATGTTGCCAAATAAATAAGTAAATTTTGCGGAGTAAACGACGAGGAAAACCACTGCGATTAGTTCAAAGACATTGGCGAGAGTACGCTTTTTTAGTCCGCGGAGGACGAAAGTAGTTATTAAGGAAATAATTGAACAAATAATAGCGGCAAAAGCGACATAATCGTATATAACATTCATAAGTTAATTTTCCTCCTATTCGGTTCTCAAAGCAATAACAGGGTCCTTATGAGCGGCCGCTCGAGAAGGAATCAAACCGGAAATCAATGTTAAGATAATTGATACACCAATAATAATTAAAGCATAGTTCCAAGGTAAAATGACCAAAGCGCCTAAACTGGCTAAGTTATTGATGATGATATTAATTATAATACATAAGATGTATGTCACTGTAACACCAAATAAACCCGAGGCTAATCCTTCGATAAAGGTTTCCGCATTAAATAGATTGCTAACATCGTTTTTCCGTCCACCAAGAGAACGTATTACTCCTATTTCTTTAACTCGCTCCAACACTGATACATAGGTAATAATCCCTATCATCACCGTTGAGACAACCAATGATAAAGAGGTGAAACAAACCAGGGCAATCGTAATGATATTAATCATTGTGTTAATCAGGGAAATAATCATTTCAAGACTATCAGAATATGTAATCTCTTCTCGCTGGAAAGGATAGATGGTTTTGGATTCGCTTGTTCCCGCTCTTAGAACAATTGTTTCATCGCTATTCCACTGATCAAGATAATCAGTAACGAGGTATTTTTTGTCAAAATTATAGGGATAAATTTTTACTCCGGCAGCGAGCGATTTGCCACCCACTGAACGAATGGCGGTTTCAAATTGGTTCTCAATACTATAGGAGCCACCAAACATTTTGCTAAGTGTATCGCCAATTGGGCTACCACTACCTCCTGAAGATAGACCATCCATGTTTATAATCGCCAAAGCGGAAGATATATTTTCAAAAATTGATGAGTTGCGAACTTCGATTTGTTCAGTCTCTTCGTTGTAATGCTTATAATTGAATGAGTAACTATAAATAGTCGAAAGACTGTAAGAAGATTGCCAAGCGACTTTTTCTTCAGGGGTTAAAGCCACTCCATCAATCTCTTCCGGCACATTGGAATAGATTTGATCATATGAGTTTTGCAAAACATCATTGATGCCACTTTGTTCGGCATCTTCAAGAATCATCTTTTCAAAAGCCGGTGAAACGACAAAACCAGTTTCTAAACATCCATATTGGACATTCTTCTTAGCGCTTAAAATACCGGATATTTTCATCGTCTTGCCGCCTAAGTCTTTCAACTCTTGGAGGTTAGTGGCTTCGCCATTATAGTAATAGGGGATATCTGAAACCACATTGCTATTTTTAAAATTGGTTTCGATATTAGATTGAGTATTTGCGGGATTGGGAGTAAATGTATACCCTTCAGAATAAGGAACATAGACAAACTCTTTATTCATTAGTTCCTCTTCTGTAAAACGATCTGGAATATCTTCTTCAGGAAATGGGTTGTTCGATCCATTAGCGTACTTGTTTACCAAAGAGACAAATTGATCTTGGGTGTAATAGCCTAATTGCCCCAAGAAGATGTCCGTCACTTCACGATCTTTGGATACAACTATCATCATCTCGTCTTCCGCAGTGGCGACATCTCCAGCTAACAAATCATATTGAGAGAGAATGTAGTCTGGAGAGTCAGGAGCGGAATAGAAAATATCAGTCAGTAAAGATATGACACTCGCGTACTCGCTGAAAGAGGTACTTTTAACAATCTTGACATACATAGACTCCAACTCTTCAAGAGAAAGGGTGCGATTGATGCCCTCACTACTACCGGTCGAATTGGTGAGATTGACATCGGTATACATATTTAATTTAAAGTTTATTCCATAGTCTTTTTCCATCGCGGCATAATACTCTTTGGGCATTTCATCGACAAAGTCGATATAGTCTTGGTT
>JAEZSD010000110.1 GCA_023422095.1 Bacillota bacterium | reverse complement strand
GCTAACTATACATACGCTACGGAAGGTGGATATTATTATCATCCAGGATCTTTTATTGCGGGGTTTGCAAAAAATCTTTTGCTTTCATTTAGCGAAACTCAAATCGAACTGGCGATTGATGGCGATAGTTTAATTAATGAGGAAGCGAGCAATTTCGCAATGGAATTACCAGCCGGGGTTCTACAAGGTAGTTTTCATACGAGTTTTAGCGGTGGTGTTGGCTTTTCAAGCGATATGTCGAAAATAATTATTGGTCGTAAACCCGATAATCTTTCGGAAATAGTTGTTTCTGAAGGCTTAATGAAAAAACTTGGCTTCACGAGCGAAATTATCGGAAAAACTATGCAAATTGCCGTTAATTATGAAAATATTGCCTATGATAATAATCGATTTGAAAAGCACTATTCCCTTTCGCAGGTAAATATTGTTGGTATTGCCAAAGGCGATCATATTTCACTGCATCATAATCCCTATTGGAGTATTGGTTTTTTCCAACTATACGCTGGAGTCAGTGCCTTTGAACTCATTCCAAAACACATCATTTTTGAAGTTGAAGATGGTGAGGATAGCAAGGTAGTAATTGATAATCTAATTAAAAGCTTTCCGGATTTTCGGTTTTCTAATCCAATGGCAAGTGTTCAAGAAGGAATTGACGAAACAATGAGCCTATTGCGAATCGTTTTATTATCTTTTTCTTCCCTAGCAATTATTACTTCGCTATTTCTTTTCTTTCTCGTCATGTTTGTAACGATTGAGGAAAATAAAAATGATATTTTTTTAATGCATTACCTCGGAATCAGTAAAAGGGACATTCGTAATTCATTTATTGTTTGTGGATTTCTTGTTTCTGGCTTTTCGTTTGCTTTAGCGTCAATTGAAATCACAGTCTCAGATTTCGTTATCAATCATATTATTGCCGGATATCTTGGGACAAATATTCCTTATGTGTTTAATCCTGTTCCATTGTTGGCTATATTGTTTTTATCAATTTTTATGGCTTACAGTGCGACATATTTTGCATTTCAAAAACATTATCATCAAGGTCAAAAAAAGGAGACATTTTTCATAAAAATTATAAAAAAAGATAGATAAAAGCGATTGGCAATGTTATTATAATCGGGTGAGTTTATTGCTCACATATACTATTGTAAGAAAGGTTAGGATTTCATGAAGGGAACAGTCAAAATGTTCAATAAGGAAAAGGGTTACGGCTTCATTCACACCGAAGAAAACACCGATGTCTTTTTCCATTATTCTTCCTTACTCATGGACGACTACAAATCCGCCGAAGTTGGCGAAAAAGTAGAATTCGATGTTGAGGAATCTGCTCGTGGCTTAAGAGCTGCGAACATCAAGAAGATTTAAGTTAAAAATTAAGTCATTGAACATGTAAGCCCTAAGATAATTAGGGCTTTTTCTTTCTCTTCTTACTATCTATCTTCGCTTGTTATATAATAACAATGCTTAATTGTGAATGTAGGTGATTACGTATGCCATTAAAAGCCGGAATAGTTGGTTTACCAAACGTTGGGAAGTCCACGCTTTTTAATGCTATTACTAATTCTCGTGTTGAAGCCGCTAATTATCCATTTGCAACAATCAAACCAAATACAGGTGTGGTGGTTGTTCCTGATGAACGGCTGGAATACTTATCAAACCTCTTTAAACCCGAAAGAACGATACACGCTACTTTTGAATTTTATGATATCGCCGGCTTGGTTCGAGGCGCCTCCAAAGGAGAAGGGTTGGGAAACCAATTCCTTGCGCACATTCGCGAATGCGATGCCATCGTTCAAGTTGTTCGTTGCTTTGAATCGGCAGAAATAATCCACGTCGAAAATAACGTTGATCCACGTCGTGACATTGAAACAATTAACTATGAGTTAGCACTTGCTGATTTAGAAACAATTGATAAACGTATTAGTAAAATTGAAAATAAGGCTCGTTTAGCTAAGGACAAAGAACTTGTTTATGAGATGTCTATTCTAAGTGTTATCAAAGAAAATCTTGAAAAAGGAATTTCTGCCCGTAATTGCCCCTTAACAAGTGAACAAATCGCTTATGCGAACAAAAATTTTCAACTATTAACTTTAAAACCATTGATCTATGTCGCAAATGTCAGTGAAGAAGACTACGCCGATTTGAATAACGCCAAACACTATCAAGAAGTTATTCGTGTTGGCGGAGAAGAAAAAGCGCAAGTCATTCCAATTTCTTGTGAAATTGAATATCAATTATCACTCTTATCGAAAGAAGAAAGAAGCGAGTTTTTACAAGAAATGGGTGCGAGCGAATCGGGATTAGATAAAGTAATCAAAGCAACGTATCGGTTACTTGATCTAGCTACATTTTTCACTGTTGGCGCCGACGAATGTCGAGCCTGGACTTATAAACATGGAATGAGCGCTCCCCAATGTGCTGGTGTTATTCACAGCGATTTTCAAAAAGGATTTATCAAAGCCGAAGTTTATAGTTATGCTGCCCTTCGAGAATTTGGCACTGAATTAGCAGTTAAAGAAGCCGGAAAACTTCGTATCGAGGGTCGTGATTAT
>JAEZSD010000100.1 GCA_023422095.1 Bacillota bacterium | reverse complement strand
GAAAAAGTAAACTTGTTTAATATTGAACAAGTAAATTCAAATCCGACACAACAAGAAATGGAGGACTTCTTCAATGATGCCTAATCCATTGTTTGAGAGAATAATGAGCGATGCCGTTATCATCTCCGCCTACCGGTCTTTCATCAAAATCAAAACCGGGAATTCTGATCTTGCTGATGAATTTGTTGAACACTTTCTCCAAGAACATCACATAGATCCAGTAAAGGCTGGATTTATCCCAAAAAAGGAGAATAAATAAGGAAGATGATTATGCCTGGATAAATCTAAAACACAACGATTACATAAAATGTAAACCTCGGTGAAAACCGGGGTTTTATTTCGTATTACAGTTTGAGAAAAACGGGGTTTATTATAAAGGTGTATATGAAAACGATTCAATATCACATCCGCAAAAGTTACTACGAGAAGCTTCACATTTTGATGGAGAATTTTCCTCACAACTACAAACGCGAATTTAAGTTTGTGGATCAAAGGCTTATCCAGCCCAGACTGCGAAGGATGAACGAGAATAGAGAGTTCGCAAAAGAACCTTTACCGAAAAATCTCCCTTTTACTAAAATTGAACCTAAGTTTGATTTCAACATTGAAATGACTCCTGAGCGAGTCGACCAATATCAAAAACTGCTACGATACCACGGATTCCAAGATATGAAAGGCCGGTATCAACATAGCGCTTTCTTAGAATCGCTAATTTTCCGGGCTTACGAAAAACTCGAAAAAGAAAAGCCAGAAGTGGCCTCTAAAACAGCAAAACCCCTAATTAAAAGTGACTTTGACCCCGTGGCATTCGCCATGGATGATAGCCGAGATGACGAGAACTGGGTTGGAGATTAAAAATGGGAAGAAAAGTATTTCGTAATAAAAAAATCTTGAATCATCCGAGTGTCGAAATTTCTTCCGATAAAAAAAACATGGAAAAATATGCCTTTAACGACATCACCAAACAATAGGCACAATTATAGGCTTTTAAATGATCCGCTTTACAAAGACCAAAAAAAGAAATCGTATGTTCAAAAAAATGTTCGCCAAGATCCTTTAAGAACAAGAGGAAAACAAATTAAAAAATTTAAGCTATCGGAGAGAGATGAGGAACTAATTGACGGTCTTATAAATAAAAAACATTGATGGAAAGTCTAACTAAGAGACTTTGTCGCAATAAATGCGATGCACATCAATGCTCCTTAATTAAATCAAACAATTGAAAAAATGTCAAGAAAGGAGGCAATTATGCCAAAACTCACTAAAAAAGAGAAGAGCAACGAACGAAAAGATGCTCGAGCCATTGGTTATGAATCCGGTTGGAATGATGGCCATAAATATCGCCCATCATTCATCAATAATGTTAACGCAAAAATGGGTTATGCAGATGGCATCAAGAGTCGTGCTCATCACCGACAAAACGTTAGTCGTTCACAAAAAGTCCAACAATTGCGTTTCAAAGGTCAGCATTGAGCGCTGAAAAAAAGCTCAAAGAAATAGATTTTATGGAGGTGTTTAACACATGAAAAAAAGAAAATCTAGCAAAACTTCGATTATAATCGGCGCTTCATTAGGCGCGGTTGTAGTCCTAGGGGTGGCTGGAGTCGCCATCGCAAGTAAAGGATTCCAAAATTTTAAACCCATCACTGATGCGGTCAAAGGTGGAACAGTCGTAGAGACTCTTCAAGCCAACGCATTATCTGAAGGTGTCGTCACATTCGCAAATGGTGACGCTGATGTCGTCGTGTCATTTGGCATGAGCCATGGCTCTTTTGCCGTTCCTGAAGGAGCAGCCGCTACTGCTGAAGAGATTCTCACTCTTGGAGATGAAACAACCGCAGCTTTAGCCAAGGCTGATTTAGAAAGCGATTTAAAAGGTAGCCTCGGGATGAGCAATGCCAAAGTTGCTTCTATTGAAAGTCAAGTTCTTTCTTTAGACCTAGGAAAAGTTTCGACTCTTTTTAGCGCTTTCACTGTCGATTGGGCGATCGAAGAAAATGAAGAGCCAGGCGTTGGCCAGTACAAAGTTGCTTACTTTGATTCAGTTCGCGTGAACTACAAGCTTTCCGGAAGTCGCTATCTCATTTCCTCAGTCTCTGATGATGAAGCTTCAGCAGCCAGCATCTCTTATGAAGCTGACAAAGAAATAACACCATCACATCTGACTGGAGAGATATTTCGCTATTAGCTTACGATGAAGAAATTGGAACTATTCCTTCATATATCGCTCTTCGCGATTACTCTTTATCCGGCGCTGATGACAACCGTATGGTCATTGAATCCATTGAGTTGGTTTGCAAGACCAAAGCTGCGCATCCTGATTATGTCTTTTTGAGCACTATTGATAGTGCTATATAAGTTCTCTCCTTTCCTTATGGGGCGGGTCCTAGTTGGTCCGCTCCATTTGGGGGAAAAGAATTAAAGAAAGGAGAAAATTTCATAAAGAATTTTTCCAAAGGTCTAGGCACGGCCCTCATAGTGCTCATCGTAGGAGTGGGAGCAATTGGTTTAACTACTTCACTCGTTAAATCAATTTCCACTCACCAGGATCCACCTGCTGAATTTGTCTATCCTAATCAAGATCTTAGCGATGTCTATTTAGGCAAAATTGATTTTCGCACTGAATCAACTACCACCTCGACCGCGTTAACAAAACTAAGACTTGATACAATTCTTTCAACTGGATTAACTCAAGGCGATTCCAAATCTCTTCTTTTTGAAGACTTTGTCGCTCCAGTTACTGCCACCAACTTAGTCGAAGGAGTAACAGCAGAACTAGTCTCGAAAGTTTATGTTGGTAATAAAGCCCTTAAAATTGGAACTTCAGCGGAGAATGGTTATTTCCAAATTAATACCACCAACATAATTTCAAAAGTGGTGGTAAAAGCACGAAATTATTATTTCGAACAAACCGCCGGTGTTT
>JAEZSD010000008.1 GCA_023422095.1 Bacillota bacterium | reverse complement strand
AACCGATTACCGAAGAAGGTACGGTTAATTTCCTCGTTCAAAAATTCTTTGATCCAAAGAGATACGATTTAGGCCGTGCCGGACGTTACAAATATATTAAAAAACTCGGTGTATACAACCGTTTAGCCAATCGAACCCTCGCTGAGAACCTCATTTCAAGCGAAGGCGAAATTCGCTTTAAAAAAGGCTACACCCTCACTCCAGAGGATGTTGAAGCCTTAAGAAATGAAGACTTTTTTGAAAAAGGCGCCCACTTGCATGTATTGAAAGTCAATGAACGCCTCGATGACCACGGAAACGTCAACATCGTCAAAGTCTATAAGAATGAAAAAGAAAAGAAAATCTGTCCCATTATCGGAACCGATTTAAATTCCACTGCTTCACATGTCACGATTAGTGACATCGTTGCGGTTTTCTCTTATTTCCTCAATGTCATGGAAGGATTTGGAAATACTGATGATATCGATCATTTAGGTAACCGCCGCATTCGCTGTGTCGGTGAATTAATTCAAAATCAATTCCGCATTGGACTTGGCAAGATGGTCAAAACTGTCCAACAAAAGATGTCAATCAGTGACTTAGGAAACGTCAAGCCCAAGGCTTTGATTAATCCACGTCCGTTGACTGCCTCAATTCGCGAATTCTTTGCGAGTAGCCAACTCTCGCAATTTATGGATCAAACCAATCCTCTTGCTGAATTGACTAACAAACGCCGCCTATCAGCCTTAGGCCCTGGTGGATTAACTCGTGATCGCGCTTCAACTGAAGTTCGTGACGTTCACGTTTCTCACTATGGACGTATTTGTCCGATTGAAACTCCTGAGGGTCAGAACATTGGTTTGATTAATAACTTAGCTAGCTATGCTAAAATCAACAAATTTGGCTTTATTGAAACTCCTTATCGCAAGGTTGATAAAGCCAACCATATCGTCTTAAATGATGCGAAAGACTCTATCTATATGAGTGCAGACGAAGAATGGAATTACGTCATCGCTGAAGCAAATATCAATCTTGGTCCAAAAGGAGAAATTCTTGACGATGAAGTTGTTGCCCGTTTCAAGGGTGAAAACGTCATGGCAAAAAAAGAAGAAGTCGATTTTGTCGACGTCTCTCCAAAACAAATTGTTTCGATTGCTGCTGGATGTATTCCTTTCTTGGAAAACGATGACACTATGCGCGCACTCATGGGTGCTAACATGCAACGTCAGGCGCTTCCTCTTTTAAGACCACACGCGCCTATCGTGGGCACGGGACTTGAACATCAAATCGCTCGTGACTCAGGCTTAGCGGTTGTCGCTGCTGAAGAAGGTGTCGTCACCTATTCAGATAGCCGCAATATTGAAATATTAGAAAAGGGTCAATCCCTACCTCGCACTTACTATCTCCAAAAATTTGAACGCAGTAACCAAGGCACTTGCGTCAATCAACATTCACTTGTGAAAGTTGGTGATCGCGTTGCTAAAGGTCAAATTATCGCCGATGGTCCCGCTATGGAAAATGGCGATTTGGCTCTCGGACAAAACGTTACCATCGCTTTCATGACATGGAACGGCTACAACTATGAAGATGCCGTCATCATGAGCGAAAGATTAGTTAAAGATGATACTTATACTTCTGTCCATATTGAAAAATATGAACTAGAATGCCGTTCAATTCCTAAACTTGGCGATGAAGAAATCACCGCTGATATTCCTAATGTCTCTACCGAAGCGAAAGCTCATCTTGATGAAAGAGGTATTGTCGTTATCGGTACTGAAGTTAAAGAAGGAGACATTTTAGTCGGTAAGGTTACTCCTCGCGGACAAACCGAAGCCACTCCTGAAGAAAAATTATTAATGGCCATTTTTGCTGAAAAGACAAATGAAGGCAAAGATGCTTCACTCCGTGTTCCTCATGGAGGAGCCGGTATCGTTTTAGATGTCAAAATCTTTAAACGCGAAGGCAAGAGCAAAGATGTTGAACTTCCTCCAGGGGTCAACGAAGTTGTTCGTGTCTATATCGTTCAAAAGAGAAAGATTTCTGAAGGCGACAAGATGTCTGGACGTCACGGAAACAAAGGCGTTATCTCCAGAATTTTACCAGAATGCGATATGCCATTCTTACCTGATGGAACCCCCGTTGACATCATGCTCAACCCACTAGGCGTTCCCTCCCGTATGAATATCGGACAGATTCTTGAAGTTCACCTTGGCTTTGCCCTTAGAAAGCTTGGCTACCGCATAGCCACTCCTGTTTTCGATGGTATTACCAACGATGAAATCTTCGCCATGATGGAAACCGCCAAAATGAATAAAGATGGTAAAACCATCTTATTCGATGGAACCACCGGCGAAAGATTCGATGAAAGAATTACTGTTGGATGCATGTACATGATTAAATTGGTGCACATGGTCGACGATAAATTACATGCTCGTAGCACAGGTCCCTATTCACTTGTTACTCAGCAACCTTTGGGTGGTAAAGCTCAAAATGGTGGTCAGAGATTTGGTGAAATGGAAGTCTGGGCTCTTGAAGCCTATGGCGCTGCCCATGTCTTACAAGAAATTATTACTATTAAATCTGATGACCGCGTCGGAAGAAGAAAAACTTACGAAGCTATCATTAAAGGACAAGAACTACCTAAACCTGGCATTCCTGAAGCCTTCAAAGTGTTGGTCAAGGAATTACAAGCCTTGTCGATGAACGTCGATTTGCTAGATCAAGACGGCCAAACCATCGATATGGATGCCCTTGCTAAAGAGTCGGAGAAAGAAGAACGTCGTATCAATTCTAATATCCGAAACTTAATTGGCGAAGGTGCCACGGAAAGTGTTGTCGATGTCGAAGCGATTGGTCTCACCACTCATACTGGTGATGATAAATTTGATGACTAAGGAGGAAAAAGAAAATGTTTGATGTTAAAAAACTAACCGCTATTAAAGTCGGTCTTGCCTCCCCAGAACAAATTCGTAGTTGGTCACGTGGTGAGGTTTTAAAACCAGAAACCATCAACTACCGCAGCCAAAAGCCAGAAATGGACGGTTTGTACTGCGAAAAAATCTTCGGTCCTAGCAAAGACTATGAATGTCACTGTGGACGCTACAAGAAGATTCGTTTTGCTGGTGTCATCTGTGAAAAGTGTGGCGTTGAAGTCACCTCTAGAGAGGTCAGACGCGAGAGAATGGGACATATCGAATTAGCTAGTCCTTGCACCCACATCTGGTATCTCAAAGGTATTCCAAGCCGCATTGGTTTGCTCCTTGATGTCTCTCCAAAACACCTCGAAGAAGTAGTCTATTACGCTGCTCATATCTGCTTAAATCCTGGAACAAGCAAAGTTCTTTCCTATCGCGAATTCATCAATGAACGCAATGGTCGAGAAGTTTTTATCCCAGCCTTAAAAGATATCTTAGACCGCGCTATGGAATATGGAATTATCGAAGGCGACGATATGTACAATCGTGGATTAGAATTAATCGCTCGCTTAGAGAACTATTCTGAAGTTTTCGATTTCCAGTCCAATGCTCGTTTTATTAGCAAATTCACCAAAGCTGAATTTGGCGAAGGTGCTGCCGCAATTAAGAGACTTCTCAACGAAGTTGATCTCAATAAAGAAGCTGATGATA
The DNA here is from genome assembly GCA_023422095.1 of Bacillota bacterium. GTDB lineage: Bacteria > Bacillota_I > Bacilli_A > RFN20 > CAG-826 > JAAYDH01. The sequence goes on along the minus strand of JAEZSD010000008.1, from coordinate 5,104 downwards.
TCAACAGCAAGATGAAAGAGACCAGCGCCCTATCTCGACAAAAATTGACCAAGAGACTAGAAGTCATTGAGGCTTTTAGAAATTCTGTCAATAAACCAGATTGGATGATTCTCGATGTCATCCCAGTTATTCCACCAGATTTACGCCCGATGCTTCAACTCGATGGTGGTCGTTTTGCGACTTCTGATTTGAATGATCTATATCGCCGCGTCATTTCTAGAAATAATCGTTTAAAGAAATTAATCGATATGAATTCTCCTGATGTTATTTTAATGAACGAAAAACGTATGCTTCAAGAAGCTGTCGATGCGCTCATTGATAACGGCAGAAGGAATAAACCAGTCCAAGGCCCAGGCGGACGTGCCTTAAAATCACTCAGCTCGGCTTTAAAAGGAAAACAAGGTCGTTTTAGACAAAACCTCCTCGGAAAACGTGTTGACTATTCTGGTCGTTCCGTTATCGCGGTTGGACCAAGTTTAAAAATGTATCAATGTGGTCTTCCACGTGAAATGGCCATTCAATTACTCCGTCCTTACATTGCCTGTGAACTTTTAAAACGCGGTATTGCTAATGCTCATAAGCAAGCCGATAAAATTATTGACCGATACGAAGACATTGTCTTCGATATTGTCGAGGAAATTATCAGCAAACACCCAGTATTATTAAACCGTGCTCCAACTCTTCATAGACTTGGTATTCAAGCTTTCCAACCAATCTTAGTTGATGGAAGAGCCATTCGTTTACATCCACTCGTTTGTACTGGCTTCAACGCCGACTTCGATGGTGACCAGATGGCTGTTCACCTTCCACTTAGTCGCGCAGCTCAAGAGGAAGCTCTCCACTTGATGCTCGCCAGCAACAACATCCTCGGACCAAAAGATGGTAAACCTATCGTCACTGGTTCTCAGGACATGGTGCTTGGTAACTACTACCTAACCTTAGAAGCCACCAAGGCCGACTTCTTAAAGCGCGCTGAAGATGCGCGTCAAAGAGGTGATGAGGACGATGCTGAAAGATTTGAATTATTCGCCGCTAGTGAAGGAAAAGTTTTCAAAAACGTTGATGACTTATTACTCGCCTACCAGACAAAACAGATTCATCTCCATAACCGCATTGCTATTCTCGGAAGCGCAATGATGAAAAAAGACTTCACTGAAGAAGAGAATAAGAGTTATTTAATCACTTCCGTCGGTAAAGTGATCTTCAACCTCATCTTCCCCGCTGATTTCCCCTATTTAAATGCTGTTAATGCCAAAAATTTAAACAATGATCCTGAAACAATTGCTTCTTATTTCGTCCCTCGTGGCACGAACGTCCGCGAATACATCGCTTCTCGCCAACTCATGAAACCTTTCAAAAAGAAAGACTTGAGCGGTATTGTTAACGATATTTTCCAACGTTATGACCGTCGAGCTGGTGAAATTGACAAATGGGGCGATGTTATTCAACCCAAAACCAGTGCTGTTCTTGATAAAATCAAGGATCAAGGCTTCCATTACGCTACTATCGCAGGATTCTCCATCTCTCTTGATGATATTCACATCGTTCAAGGAAAAGAAGCAATCCTCAAGACTGGTGATGAAAAAGTTAATAAACTATCTGAGATGTTTAAGATGGGCTTATTGACCGATAAAGAAAGACACGATCAAGTTGTTAAAGTTTGGGATGATGCTAAAAACGAAGTCCAAGCTAAATTACAAGAACAATTCCAAATCGACACACGTAATCCAATCTATATGATGTCTGACTCAGGCGCTCGTGGAAATATGTCAAATATTCTCCAGCTTGCTGGTATGCGTGGATTGATGGGTTCTACCTCTGGAGAAGCGGTCGAATTACCAGTTAAATCCTGCTTCCGTGAAGGTATGAACGTCTCGGAATTCTTCATCGCTACTCACGGCGCCCGTAAGGGTGGTGCGGATACCGCTTTGAAGACTGCTGACTCAGGTTATTTAACTCGTCGTCTTGTCGATGTTTCCCAAGATGTTATCGTTCGCGAAGAAGATTGTGGCACTGATCACGGCTTTGAAGTTCGCGAAATTCGCGATACTTCCCGCAATGCCATCATCGCTTCTTTACAAGATCGTTTAGTTGGTCGTTATGCTTTAAACGATGTCACTGATCCAAAAACTGGTGAAGTGATTGTCAAAGGCAATACGATGATCAATGAAGAACAAGCTAAAGAAATCGTTGATGCCGGTATTCAATCAGTTGTGATTCGTTCCTTGTTTGGATGCGAGACCAAAGATGGTGTCTGTGTCCACTGCTATGGACGTAACTTAGCGACTGGTCGCAAAGTCGAAGTTGGTGAAGCAGTTGGTATTATGGCCGCTCAATCAATTGGCGAACCTGGTACCCAGTTAACGATGAGAACCTTCCACACCGGTGGTGTTGCTGGTAGCGACATTACTCAAGGTTTACCTCGTGTTCAAGAATTATTCGAAGCTCGTACACCTAAAGGTGAAGCCCTCATTTCCGAAATTCGTGGTGTTGTCACCCGCATTGAAGAGAAGAATGGCTGCTACGATGTGACCATCAAGAATGATTTAGAAGAAAAAGTCTATACTACTCCTTTCGGTGCTCGTTTAAGAGTTAAGAAAGGCGATACTGTCAAGAATGGTGGAAAGATTACTGAAGGAGCTATTTCTCCAAAGAAACTCCTCGAAGTTAGCGATGAAACCGCGGTTGAAAATTATATCCTCAAAGAGGTTCGTAAAGTTTACTCCACTCAAGACATTGCTATTTCGGATAAGCATATCGAAGTTATCGTTCGACAAATGCTTCGTAAAGTATTCGTTATTGATGCCGGTGATACCGACATGCTCGCCGGAACACGTGCCAATATCAATACCTTCACTGATAAGAACAGCACCGCTCTTCTCGGAGGAAAACACCCAGCGGTATTCTCTCCTTTAATTCTCGGAATTACCAAAGCCGCTCTCGAGACTGATAGCTTCCTCTCTGCCGCATCCTTCCAAGAGACAACCCGTGTCTTGACCGATGCTGCTATTAAAGGAAAAATTGATTATCTCCACGGTTTAAAAGAGAATGTCATCACTGGTCGATTAATTCCAGCTGGACGCGGCTTAGTCGATGAAGATTCTGAAGAAGCAATGATTGAAAATTTCGATGTTGAAGATACAATGAAAGTGGTCTCTGATCGCTACGTTGAAGAACACGATAAAGCCGTCAACGCTATTCACGAAAAGATTCGCCGAGCTGTTGAAGATAGCAAAAAGTAAATACTTCAAGCTTTTCTAAGCCCCAAGTCAAAATTGGGGCTTTTTTTCATAAATAACGGCGTTTTGCATTGTTTTTGTTCTTTTTGCGCAAGTTAATCGCATTTAATAAAAGACATTAAAAAGTCTTTTCTTTGACATTCTTACTCTAAAAACTTACATTATTTAATATATGAAAAAATTCCGTCTAGCCCTTATTAGTTTTAGCGTTATTTTAACTTCATGTTTTGGAACGACTTCTTTGGAATACGTTTCCTACGAAGCGAATGTTGAGGAGAAGGAAACTTATCATAGTGTTGTCAGCCCTTATCAACTCCCAAAAGAAACAAATTTTTACAATCAAAGCCTGAAAACCACTGAGCTAAATAGTCTCGCTCAACTCCAAAGTTCAAAAAACGATAGTCTTTGTTTTGAAGAAGGGGAAGATCCCTATTTGCTAGTGGTGCCCCTAGCTTTCTCCGATAGTGATCCCAGCACATTTGAACAGAAGTCTATCCTTCTGCAAAATGCCTTTTTTGGTAGTCCTTCCAAGAATGTCTATGAATCGGTGGCCTCTTATTACAATCGCTCCTCATATGGTCATATCGAAATTAAGGGACAAGTAACAGAATGGTTCACTAGCTCTAGTCATCTAAGCGCTGAAGAAACTCTCTCTTTGTCTAAAACTAGCAGTACTTTGAAAGTCAGTTCTGATTTGGCCAATGAAATTGTCACTTGGCTCGCTGATTCTGATTTTGATTTAACCAATTATCTCACTGAAGATGGTAAATATATTCGTGGTTTATATGTGGTTTACGATTATCCACCCAACTATCAAGATACCTCTTCTCTATTTTGGGCTTATGTCGATCGTGCCGATTCAGATGAAACTTTGCCTGCCGCTTCAACATACGCTTGGTCATCGATTGATTTTATTGGTAATAACGCTTATAAAAGTCACTATGTCGAAGCTAACACATTTATCCATGAAGTTGGTCATCTTTTCGGACTGCAAGATTATTATAATACTGACAACTACTCTATTTATCAGCCAACAGGCTTCTTTGACATGATGGATTACAATTTGGGAGATCATTCCTCTTTTAGCAAGTATTTATTGAATTGGGCCACACCTTATATTGTTAATGAACCACAAGACATTACCATCCGTTCTTTTACTGAAACTGGTGACTTTATTCTAATGCCAACTTCATCATTTAATAATTCGCCTTACGATGAATATATTCTTATAGAATATTTTACTCCAACTGGACTCAATGATTCATCTTCTTTTTCTTCCTATGTTTATACGGACGGAGATGGCAAAACCCGAATCTTTAATTACCCTAGTTATCATGGTCTTCGCATCTATCACATCGATGCTCGTTTGGTGTATTATTCACCAAAAAATGCACGTACTCCACTTGGTTTTGTTGAAAATTTAAGTGCAGAAAGCCTCGCTAGTTATTCCAACTTGTATGTCGGTTTTGCCCACGATAATTCTCCTAATTCACTTTCTAAAAACATGCTTTGCCATCTGCTTTCCGCTGAGGGAGAAAGCGATTTTATAAATGGTATTGCAGCTAATAATTCCACTCTTTTTGCTTATGATGATACTTTTGGAACCCAAGGTGACGAGTACTATGATTTTACATTCAACAAAAATGGCGAGAACCTTCCTCTCTCTATTTCTATAGACAAAATTGGCACTGAAAACATTACTTTAAGTTTTAAACAAAGAGCCTAAACGCAATAATTTTTATTTTCTTCTTGCGTGTTTTTTCTTACTTATATATTATATATGAGCGTGTGCTAATCCTGAGCACGTGGACCGAGAGGTCGTTTTTTAAGAAAAACATATGACACACTCGGTACTGTGGATGGAA
>JAEZSD010000057.1 GCA_023422095.1 Bacillota bacterium | reverse complement strand
ATTGGTGAGGTTAGCATCTCGTGTCCAATTGGCACGAAAGCAAGCGAAATCGCTAAAGCTGATAAAGCGAATACTTTGGATATTAAAGACTTGGTATGATTCATTTAAAAGACTCCTTTTAAGCACATATCATTTAATTATATTAATACTATAGTTGCAAACATTATTTCTTTTAAGTCTAAGAAAAAAGTAGCGAAATATTGAACTTCCGCTTCTTTGTTTTCGAGATATCGAGATTTATTTACCGGAGACAATAATCTTTTTGACGATGACGCTTGAACAAGAAACTTCTGAAGGAAAGACTTTGACGTCGCTTCCAACCGCTTGAATATCCTTGAACAAGTCGACGATATTGCCAGAAACAGTAATCAAATCAAGTCCACGACCCTTCTTGCCATCCTTGACTAAGAATCCAGTTGATTGTAAGGAGAAGTTTCCTGATTGAGGATTCATACCTGAATGGAGACCGCTGACCTCAGTGATATAGACACCATTTCCAATCTCGGCAAATAGTTCATCTAATGACTTTTTGCCAGGCTTCATAACGAGGAAACCGAAATCAACATCCATCTTTCCACCACCTAGATAACCGTTGCCTGTACTAGAAACGCCATCTTTATGGGCAGTAGTCAAATTATACAAATATCCCTGCAAAATGCCATTTTTCACGATGAATTTGTTCTTTGTAGCCACGCCTTCATCATCAAACCAACGGGCAAAAACAGTTCTTGCGAGTGGCTTTTCTTCGATGGTGACTTTGCTTGAAGCAACCTTTTCATTGATTTTGCCCATGAATAGAGAAGACTTCTTTTGAACCTCTTCACTTGAAGCGTGTCCAACATAGAATTTGACTAAGCTGGAGACAACTTCAGAAGATAAAACTGCCTTGTAAGCGCTTGATTCACAAGCTTCGCCACCTAATTGATCGATGGCCTTTTTGCCAATTTCTGTTGCTAATTTTTTAACATCAGCTTTGGAAAAATCGTTGTCTAATAATACATCGTAAGCGCTTTTAACTTGGCTTCCTTCTTTAGCAGCGACAACACCGACATAGACATAGTAATTTGATTTATGGACCAACTTTAATCCGTGAGTGTTGATTAAAGTAATTGAATTAGCATTTTCACTATATTCAACCGCTTGGACTTCAACAATTCTTTTGTCATGAGCACGAAGAGCATCTTCTAACTCATGAAGTTTTTGAATTTTCTCATCTAGCGGGATGAGAGCTAAATCCTTATTGAAGTTTTTAATTTTGGTGTATTTGTCGCTACCCTTGAAGATGAAAACTGGATCTTCGTTTTCAATCACCTTCGCATTGGCAACAATTTCTTTGACTAAGAAAGCAGCCTTTTCAGAATTCCAAACATCGCAAGTGGAGGTGCCAAACTTGCCTTTGTAAGAACCACGAGCAATAATGGTATAACCATTACTTACTGAGTTGTTATCAATTTCTCCATGGAATAAGGAGATTGAAACCTCATACTTTTGGCTGATGTATAATTCTGCTTCTTGAATGCCCGCTTCTTTAGCGAGAGTAAAAAACTTATCGTATTTCATTATTTTAATTCTCCTCCGCGACCCCCGACGGTCACTTCGCTAATGCGGATGGTGGGTTGACCAACGTTGGTTCTGATTGAACCAGAAGCGGCCCCACACATTCCTTGGCCTAAGGCCAAATCATTACCGACCATATCGATTTTCTTAAGAATTTCATCACCATGACCGATTAATGTGGCACCCTTAACAGGTTCACAAATCTTGCCATCACGGATGATATAGGCTTCAGAACAACCGAAGTTGAATTCACCAGTAGAAGGATCAACAGAGCCACCATTGAAACCAACAGTGTAAATTCCTAATTTAGTAGCGGCGATAATTTCTTCAGGAGTTGATTTTCCGTTTGCAATATATGTGTTGCTCATACGTGATGTTGGGCAATAACGGTAATTTTGGCGACGGCAAGCCCCGTTTCCGGAACGACCCATTCGGCGTCCATTAAAATCGTCGATCATGTAATCCATTAATTTACCATTTTTGATGAGAACTCTCTTTTCTCCGAAATTACCTTCATCGTCAATATCGACAGAACCCCAAGCTTGTGGCATGGTGCTATCATCAAGGGCGGTGACAAGGGGAGACGCAATCATTTCACCAACTTTTCCGCTAAAGCATGATAAACCTTTAGCGACGGAACTAGCTTCAAGAGCATGACCACAAGCTTCATGGAAGAGGACTCCGCCCCAACCATTGCCAATGACGACGGGCATTTTGCCTGAAGGGCACTCTTTGGCAGTTAACATTTTTAAGGCAGTATTAACTGTCTTTCTTGCCAATTCAACAACATCAACTTTCGATTTAAAATAGCTGATATCTTGTTGGCATCCTGGACCTTCAAAAGCAGTTTCGAAACCGTTTTGATCGGCAGCGATTACATTGAAAATTAAACGACCAAATTCGCTGTCTCTTTTAAACCATTTTCCTTTAGAATTAAAGACCGCAACAAAGCGATGATTATTCAAGAAATAAGATAAATATCGAACAATTCTCGGATCCTTATCCTTTTCGATTTCGGCAATGCCCTCTTTTAAAAGAGCGATTTTTTCTTCGCGAGAAATGCTGTCATAACTATTGCTGACTGGATTACGATTCTTGCCACGAATCATATCAAGTTTTGTCACCGTAATTAATCGTTCAGAGTGGAATGATTTATTTAACGAATTGGCTAAATCTAACAATCCTTTTTTCGATAAATCGTTGGTGTAACCGTACACACATTGATTTTCCTTCAATAAACGAAGACCAACACCACATGCGGAACCAGAGGTAGAGGTTTCTACCTTTCCGTTTTCTAACGAAGTTACATAGTAGGTGCTATCTTCAAAGAAAATTTCTGCATAATCCGCCCCAGTGGATAGAGATTCGTTTAAGACATCAATGGCTAATTTTTTGCTGATCATCTCAATGACCTCCTAATAAAAAGTGTCTTGATTATATCATAGACACCTAAAAAATAGTAAATTATCTTACTTTGTTAAATATTTTTTGATTGCTTCAAAAGCTTCGACTGATAAATCATGCTCAATTTTACACGCATCTTCTCGAGCAATTTTTTCATCTACACCTAAAGTGACGAGCCATTTAGTTAATAAAACGTGTCTTTCGTACATCTTAGAAGCGATTTCCTCGCCTTTTTCAGTCAGCAAGATAAAAC
>JAEZSD010000011.1 GCA_023422095.1 Bacillota bacterium | reverse complement strand
GTTTCTTTTATGCCGTAGAAAAAACTTGGGGCGGTAATTTGCATTTCCGAATAACCTAATTTTTTTGCGATGTTAAAAGCTCCTGCTAAGCCAATATAGAAAACCATGATGCAAGGGATGGCAATTAAGGCGGCATAGAAAACCAAAGAAAATATTTGGCTATTATCGGCCTGCGAGTTATAAGCACCGCTGATCAGGAAAGAAAAGACTAAATAATCGCAAAACAAAGGCAAGATAAAGATTGCGACGAGTAAAGAAACAGAGAAAAAGAGTCTCCATTCATTTTTTAATGAATCAAAGAACTGTTTTTTTCTACTTCTTGGTAAGGAAGAAGGATCAAAATCTTGAGTGGGTATTTTTTCTTTAGCCATTGTTGCCTCCTAATAAATAACGCATCGCTTGAAGCGATAAATCATAGACGCTGTTGGGGTGGGTTCCATAACTTTTGATGGTTAGAGAAGTCGCACTAATAGTGAGATAATAATTTTCATCGGTAAAGGGGATATAATCTTCAAGCCAGGAATCGCTACTTGAAGATTTAATCTCAATTCCATATTGTTTTTCATCTTGTTCAAAATAGGAATAGTTTTCTCCTTCTAATTCATTCGTAATAAAAAGGTCATAAATAGGGAGCATAATTTCGGTTAAATCTAAAGTTTCCATAATTGAAGCCGGAAGAATAAAGAGATCGCTAGAATTATAACCAATGACTTTGAGTTTCTGATAGAAGGTTGAATCAGTGGGATTCGAAGTGACAATTCCCGCTTCTTTCATTCCCTCTTCTTTGAAGACGGTTTCGATATTACTCGCTAGTCCATTGGAATTAACATCACTAGAGGCCACAAAAATCTCAATTTTTTCATAGTTTTTTGGTAAGTGAATCAGATTCATCGTATAAGTGATCAAAAACGAACCAACAAGAGGAATTACCACAAAAAGTGGCCAGAAATATGGAATTCCATTCTTGATAAATTGCTTTGAAGATAGGGTCATAAAATCTCCTTGTATGAAAGGATGAGATTATTGGAAGAACGAATCTTATAACGCTTGCCGTTTTCCAACTTTGAATCATTAGGAAGGAGGACATAAAGAGTTCTTTCGTTTTTCTTTTCTTCATCAAAATAAAAGAATTTAATCTGTAAAGAAACTAAGCCTTGATACGAATGATGTTTCTCATTATCAATGCCAGTTAATACGAGTACTTCCTCAAAGATAGAAGAAGCGGATATATTTTGAAATATTTTTAATTTCACGATAATTTCTTTAAAAGGTCCAATTAAAAACAGAAGTGTTCCTATCGAATAAACAATAAATAAGATCACAAGACCAATCAAAATCCCAATGAATTGGGGAGGAGAGAAAATGATTCCCAAGGCAATGATTATCACTACTAACAACGAAATGAGAGATAAAAAGATTATCGAGCGAAATTTTTTTCTCTGATAGTTTTCCATTTCTTTTTGATAATCAATTAAAACCATTAATTTACCCTAGATAAGTTTTGATCGCGTTAAAGATCTCTTTGCCCCAAAGAATATATCCATAGGCGGATAAGTGGAGACAATCAAGTCTAAAATAAGCTGCATTCGCCACTCCATTGGCTTTCAAAAGTACTTTGCCAGCATCAATGATAGTGACATATGGTAATTCCTCAGTTAAAGCAATGATTCCTTCATTGATGTCGTCAATGCTGTCGCTATAAGAAAGGAAATATCCAGGAAGACGATTGAGCAAAACATAGAATATTTTAGTATCTGGTAATCGCTCGTGTGTAGTCGTAAATAAGGTGCGCACATTATTGATAATTGTGGCAGGATTGTTGTGAGAGTTAATGAGGTCATTAATTCCGACATAATAGGTCACAATCTTTGGCATGTAAGGATAGACTAGTCTCTCATTGAGGTGATTAACCCAGTCGTTCACTGTCGTGCCTCCAATGCCGTGGTTATAGCATACAATTGGATCCATAGCATTAGCGTAATCGGTCCAGAATTCAATAGAGGAAGAACCCGCCATCATAACATGATAGTTTTCCGCTTCCGCATCTTGTACCTCATATGCCGTGGCTTTGGCTTCGTATGTAGCGTTAGTTAGTCTATGAGCAGTAACAATCTCTTGAGCGGTAATAATTGTTGTTTCTTCACTACCATCTTTTTCAGCAACAATGGTAATGTTCATATTTTCTATAGAAGCAACGGCGCTCTTGAGTGTCACCCCACTTTGATGGGAATAATTAATGGCAAAACGAACATCCTCAATGTGATTTTGAAGCCTTAATAGGCTGCCATAGGGTAGATAAGCAACGCCATCGATAACTTCGCCATTTAGGATGCCATTGACCTTGATAAATGAGGTCAAAGTGTCATCAACATGATCAGGAACAACATATTCTGGTTCTTGATAAACGCTCTCTCCTGTTTTTTCCCATGAAGCATAGAGAAATAAGCTATTCTCAACGATTTCATTAGCGAAATCAAAAGCATTAATACAGGCGCTTTCTTTATACCATCCACCGAAGGAATAATCTTCCCTTGTTGGATTGACTTCCGGAGGAGTTATTTCTCCGCTTTCTTCAAGTTCGATTTGTTGGTAGATGAGATTGTTGGCAATCGCATCAAAATCATCGTAAGAATACGTTTGATTATTATAATTAGTCATGAAATTAACGATGGTCTTCATTTCCCACTCCTTGATATCTCCATCCGCGATATTGAGTTCGCCAGAGTTGCATGAAGAAAGAAGAATAGGAAAAAGGAAAATAGGAATCAATTTCTTTATTCGCATTTGTTCTCCTCCTTCTTAAGCTCTTCCATTAATTCGGAGAGCTTAACGGTCGCTAAACCAATAAAGCGATCAGCACATCCATAGTAAATGTAAACAATTCCATCTTTTATGACGTTTGCGGTAGGGAAGACACAACCATTATAGAAACCTTCAGTTTCATAATCGAATTCTGGTTCCATAAATGGTTTTTTGGTCCTGGCAAGTATCTTCATTGGATTATTCTTATCGAGTAAGAAGGCTCCTACACGATAGATGTGGTCTTTCTTTGAGACTCCATGATAAATCATTACCCAACCCTCGCTTGTTTCAAAAGGTGGGCAAGACGCGCCAACTTTGAGGGATTCCCAGTCTTCTTGACCTTCATAGAATAATTCAAGAGGCTCATTCCAAGAAAGAAGATCATCGGAAGCAGTTAACCAAATCGAGGGAGTGGTGCAAGGATAGCCTTTTCCAAAGCGAGCACTCGGTCTGGAAGTGCGATAGAACTTTCCATTAATTGCGCGTGGAAAGATAACAACATCGCGGTCATCATCTTTTGGGTCAGTGATGCGACCCAACTTCTTCCAATTTCTTAAATCTTTAGAAATCGCAAGATGGGTCTCAGTATTGTTATAATTGAGAACCATAGGTCCAGCTTTAGGTTGGAAACCATAATACTTCTTATCCTCTTTCCAGTATTGGCCAGGAGCAAATACTCTTGAGGCATAAGTGAGATAGTAATAATCTTCGATTTTAACAATGCGAGGATCTTCCACGCCACCACCATCAGCACCATTCTTATCTGGTTCGATGATTGGACTATCACTTTGTCTTTCAAAATGAATACCATCTTTGGAGGTAGCATATCCGAGATAAATGTAATGGGTCTCATCATTCCCAGCTGCGCGATAAAACATATGAAAAAGTTTATCTTCTTCATTGTAAATTACAGCAGGATTAAGGACCGCTAAAGCTTCCCAATCATTCTTTAAAAGAGGAGAAAGAATGGGGTTTTGAGCATTTTTTTCAATTTTCATATTAAATTGCCTCCAATGGCGAAATTAGTAAATGTGAACGATTAAAGCCATTACTCAGACGTAAGTTATCAAGATAAATTGCCGAAGCATTACCCGTGGAATTCACAATGCCAAAGGTAACTTTGTTTAAATACACGACATTTCTACCAGTCACTGTCGAGCCATTAGGTGCGGTATAATCCACAAAATTGTCAAAGCCAATTTCGTAACGGTTCCATGAATCAGCAACTTTGGAAAGGTTCTTTCTTACTTGATAAGTACTACTTCCAATCATGAGATAGAGATTGACATAGACGGTGGCTTGATTGTCACCTTTGATATCGAGAGTTAATCCTTTGGCCAAGAATGAATCGGTGATATTCATATCCATGGTAATCGGCAAGAGATAACTGACGCTATTAGAACCTTGATAGTTCATCTTTAATGAATGATTTCCACCATCACTTGAGACATCATTACCAAGTTCAATGTTATTAGTTTCTAAGGAGTTACCATAACCCCAAATGCCCAAGACATCCTCATTAGTTTCATATTTCTCAGCGTCATCAAATGTCGCTTGAGAAGGATTATCTATATCGACATTGATAGCTTTCTCTTTCTCTACAATTTGAGGCTCCGAATAACTGACATTAACCATTTGATAATTATCCATATAGACAGGGTTATTCATGGTGTAAACCGGAACAAGCGATCCTGACCTATTGTAATAGATGTAACTTAACACAAATCCGACATGGGTGATATTTCCATTTTGAATTGGGTTACCAAAGTTAGTTTCAGCAGTTGGAGTAAATGCATCATACGGAATCGTGTATTCTGTCCAAGTCTTAGACAATTGTTCGATGTCGTAGACATATATTTCGCCAGTCACTAAACGAATCGCGACTTGGCAATGAGCTCCGACTGATTTGAGATAAGTCAAAGATGCATTATCACTTAAGACCGAGCCGTCTTTAAGCCATACAGAGATAGCGTTGGCATCTTCTTTTTCGACTTGAACAGGAAGATAGTAAGTGGCGGGAGTCATATCAGATTTATAAGTTAAAACTCCACATTGAGTGTTACCGGTTCCGAGTTTCTTTAATTTGTCGAGACCAACAAATTCATCTTTGTTCTCAATTGACATTTGCCATTGATAAAACGGCATAGCAGGGGTGGTATAGTTTTCAAAATTTTCGATTAGTCCATCAGCATTGATAATTCGAGTAGACGTATCAATACCTTCTTCTTCATCTTTATAGACAATGGAAAAATTCGTGTATGTGATAGTACCTGTTCCGTACATTGAGGTGACCCCAAACTGTAAAGCAGAGATATAAGACATTTCTCTTTTGCCGTTACCATTCAAGGCATTGGCCACAAAAGCTTTAAAAGGAATATAGATGGTTGTGAATTGAGAACTAGAAATGGATGATAAAGGTTGAGCGTAGTACCATAGATCACTATCTTCTTCCTTAATCCGAATATTGAAATTTCCCGATGAAGAGCCACTATATTTTACATCAAACTTAATGGTGTCTCCTTCGCTGAAGAATCTTTCGGTTGGAATTCGCGTGAAGGCATAGCCTTTCTTATTCATTCCCAAAGTGTTTAGTTCGTTAGGAAAAGCATCGTAATGGATGGTATAAGATTTACCATCAGGACCGATGTCATAACCAAAGTTATAGCCATTCTCAAATGACCATTTTTCGGTCGGGTAATCATTGAAATTAAGGTCATCAATGTAATAGGAAGCATAGTTGCTTTTCTTAACTGCTTTAATCTCGCTAACTAAGCAAGCACCATCGCCCCAAGAGCGATCAAAGACAATTTCCATATATTTAATATGATAATGGTCGAAATTCTCGCTACCATAGGTCACGCCGGCAGTGTCGTGAGTAAATTCATCAAATGGTAGTAACACGATTTGTTTGCAGTTATTGGCCAGTTGAATCTTATGTCTCCAGAAACCACCATTGGTGTCGATGAGTCTTAAGGAAGCCGTCGCATCATCGCCCGAATAAAAGAAGCGTAAAAACATAGCGTCTGTTCCATAAGTATCGAGTTCAACGGTTTTTGTTACAACAACCCAACCAATATTGTTTTCTTTAACGAAGTTGATTACTAAAGAGTCTTCATTGTTGTTAAAGAAGTTGGTTTTATCAATCTCCAAGTCACATTGTGTTCCTTGAGAGTGAATTGACCAATCAGATTCTCTTCCTAAAGAAAAATCTACTGATTCATAATCGATGCTAGAGAGGTGGAAAGTGAAAACTTCATCGCATTCTTTAGTCTTTCCCCCAGAACGAGCTTTTACTCGCCAATAGTAATCCATATCCCTTTTTGTGAGGGAAGCATTGATGGTGAAATAGGGTGATGTGATGTAGTCTTGTTTATAATAAACAACACTTGGATCGTTATTAATAAAAGTTAAAGTTGAAGCAATCTCAAGAGTGTAATACTCGGCATTTTCCGAACTTTCCCATGTAAAGGTGGGAACCACATCTATCAGTTCATCATGATAAGGAGCCAAAAGTGAAAATGAACCAAGAGTCCCACTACTAGTGGTTGGCTCAAAAGTATTTGATTCAATAACAGGATTTTCTCCGCCGCAAGAAGAGAGCACTAATGCGAGTAGAGGAAGTAAAAGAATACTAAACTTTTTCATCATAATTCCTCACTTGAAACTATCACCATGCTATTGGCTGGTATTTTAATTTCCGTCTTTTTGTTTAAGGAGCCATCAATCACATAATTCGGTTTAACAAAACCTTGATCGTTGAGTCTAATTTGTCCTTCGCCAAACGTATAAATATATAGTTTTCCAGAACCATTGATTTCTTGTTCAAGATAATATGATTTTGTAATATCATCGCTCCCACGATTAATCGCGACAAAACCACCCGAATTGTTTGCTTTATTTACTACTCCAATTGAGCGGAAAATGGATTTCATTTCTTCATCTTCAATATCTGAAGCATAGACTTTAGATTGAGGTGATAATAAATTTGTTAATAAACAAGAAGAATGGAACCATGGTCTCACTTCTTGATCATAAGGTTGATCACTAGTTAAAGAGGAGAACATTCCCCATCTTTTTGGAGTGGCAGGATTAGTGGTATAAATGAAGTTCATCGCGTCATCAAATGACCAATAAGTGACGCCATTTACACCTCCAAGAACGCTTTGAAGAGTGAAATCCGCCATACGGATTCCATAAGTAACAGTCTTAATCAAAAGGTTGGAATCAGTTTCAGAATCCTTACCATCAAGTAGACCGCATTCCCAAATATTCACTGGTCTTTCGCTGCCATATCCACGATCAAGAGCATGTATTTCTTTATTCAAGTTTTGTATTTCTTCAAGAACAATGCCTTCATCGATATAGAAATTTGAAAGATATAAGTGAGCCCCGTAATCTCCCACCTGGTCAGCGCATTGCTTTGCGATTGAGGTCCAGTATTCTTTGGTTCCAGCTAATCCGGTGGTGTCACCGCCAACAATTTGGATATTATTTAAGCCAACATTGTCAAAAGCTTTACGAACATTATCGACACCTTTAGCCCACTTGGCGAAAGTGTTGTTCCAATTCTTTGAAAGACCTTTAATTCCAAGATAATTTGGTTCATTGCCATTCACGAACCAGCGAATGCATGTATAACCTTTTTTGTTCACTAAATAATCAAGGATAAAAGTAGATATTTTGGCCCAGCGAATATCGGATGTACATTCATCCATCATATTCCATTCATCATCAACTAAAGAGCCCACGACATTCCATGCACCAAAGGCAACTTCGATGTTATGACTTTGACAATACGATAATATCTCATCGAGATTAGCTGCCATTTTATTGGTTAGGTCATAATCCCAAGTGTCGTTTGTTTTATCGTCATCGCCACGATCATTGAAATTGGTAACAAACCAATCGTAGTTGATCATGCAGCGAATACGGCTAGGGTTTAGCCTTTGGATATTGTTAAAAATTCTTTCACGAGAACGGTCGTCGAGTTTATCGGTGTCTTCATAGACACCCCATTCCACGCCTAGCCCTCCGAAGGATGATTGAATGAGGTTTTCTTTTTTAAAAGCAACGGTGGTTGGATCGCTTATTTGACCTCCACAACTAGATAAAGCCATAATAGAGATTAAGGGTAATAAACAAAGAGATAATTTTGATCTTTTCATAAATTCGTCCCCAAAGTTTCGTTAATTTCTTCTAGAACCGATACCCATTCACCACCAGTGACATTATTAAGGTATGTCGTGCTGCTAATTTTATTGTAGATATATTGAATTGCACTCGCTGTCGCTTCGCTTAAAAGATTGGCTTCATAGCGATCTTTTAAAGGTGAAGAGAGCCACATAACTTCAGCTTCTTCTTTGAAAATTCTTAATTCATTATTTTCTGAAGCTTCGCTCATGTCATCTTGCCAAGCATTAAAAATATTGTAGGCTTGTGAATCAGTTAATGGATCATAGGCGGAATAATCATTACCTAAGGTAACACAGTAACGTAGATATTTCGCCCCGTTGACTTTCTTAACATATTTGCCATCACTTCCAACTGGCCAACCATCTTCGGTGAGAGAAATGTTCCCTTCATCATCTTCGATGTAGTCATAATTTTTCTTGCCGTAAACTGCTAATTTTGTGCCTTCTTCGGAAAGAAGATAATCATAAAGATCGAGAATCTTATTGAGTTTGTTATCAGAGATATCACTATTGAAGAGAGTCATAGAAAACCAGTTCATTGCTCCTTCAAGGGCATACATATTATCAGGACCTTTGACCTTCATGATGGCGCTTGCGTCATCTATAGGGAAGTTTGCATTATTGCCATTCGCAGTCTTTAACGAAGTGCGAATTGCTTGAAGATTACTTAATGAGATATTCTCATAAAGCACACCGGCGTTATTAGAGCAGTAGCTCTTTCTTGCGCCACCTTCAGGAGTAATTGTGTATTGCGGATAACCGTAGATGTTATTGGAAACATAACTCTTAGAAAGTTCAAGACCGGTGATATATTCATCACTGCCAAACGAAGAGATGTATTCACCATCTTTATATGCAAAACAATGAGGGGAAGTTTTGTAAAAATTGGTGATAGAAGGGAAACCCCATTCAACATCAACTAAAGCAAACTTGCTGCCTCTACTGGATGCATATAATCTCGCATTGAAGACATTTAAAAGATTGGTGAATTGTTCCCAAGTATATTCGTCATTTTCTTGGTAAACACCCCATTCTTTTGCCCAATCCCGGCGATATACATAAGTATAAGAAGCAAATTCTAAGTCTGTTTTATCTTTATTTCTAGAAATCGGAATGCCGTAAAGCTTGCCATCAATTTTCATTTGGTCGATATAGGAAGAATTATCGATAAGAGATTTAACATTCGGCCAATTTGAAAGATCATCAGGTAAAGGTTTGATGATGTTTTTCTTAATCCATTTCATATAAGTATTAGCAAAGTTAAATTGTGTGACATTGAAATGGAAAACATCAGTAAGATTGTTGCCATTGATGTCAGATGTGACGAGTTGGGTCCATTGGTCATAGGAATAAGAGGAAGGAGAAATAGCCACTTCGAATTTCTTTTCCAGATCGCGAAGATAAGTATCTCCACCACTCCAAGAGTCAAAATAGACATTTCGCATGGAAATCTTTAAATTTCCTTCGGAGTCATATTGATCTGCCCCTCCACCGCCGTTGCAAGCGCAAAGAGACCCCGTCATAACAAGAGTCAAGAGAAGTAGAGTGATTCGATTTTTAGGATACATATTATTTCCTCCTATCCTTTAATAGCACCGACAACGATGCCTTTGACAAAGAACCGTTGTAAAAACGGATAAAAACACATCATAGGAACAATAGTAAAGAAGATGGATGCCATAACTAATGATTGACTATAGACCCTATGATTTGGATCTTCGACAGATGATGAAATGGTTTGAATCATTTCTCGCAAGACGAGTTGGAGAGGCTTAAGGTCGTTATTCGTGATGAAGAGCATTCCGTTATACCAAGAGTTCCAATTTCCCACAGCGAAGAAAAGTCCGACAGTGGCGAGCATGGGTAGAGATAAAGGAAGATAAACCTTAAGGAAGATTTGAATATCATTTGCTCCATCAATTTTGGAACTTTCCTCAAGTTCCTTTGGTAGAGAAGCAAAATAATTCCTCATCAATAGCATGTTAAAAGTATCGATTGCTCCAGGAATAATCATGACGAGAATATTGTCATACAAACCTAGATTCCTAATTAAGAAATAGTAGGGGACTAGTCCACCACCAAAGAACATGGTCACTAAAATCATATTCATGACAAAGTTTTTTCCAAACCAACGATCGCGGCTTAAGGCATAGCCAGTAATAACGGTAAAGAAAAGTTGATAAGCCGTTCCCCCAACCAATAGAATCATCGTCACACCGAACCCCTTCCATAAAGAGGAAGAAGCAAATACTTGAGCATAAGCTTCAAAGGTAACATCTTGAGGCCATAAAAGAATGGGCGAAGTGAGATAAGCGGTTTCACTGCTAATGGAAATAACAAAGGCGTTATAGAATGGGAAAGCAACCGCTAGGACATAGAAAAGTAGAATAACGAAGATAATGACATCTAATCCACCAAAACGATGGTTAGTGGCTCTTCTTTTCGCTCTAAGAGGTAACTTTTCTAATGTAATATGTTCTTTCTTTTTAGCCATTAGATAATCCCCCTTTCTCCACATAACTTGGCCACGCGGTCAACAGTGATAACGAGAATAAAGGACACTAATGACTTAAATAAGCCAATAGCGGTACCAACACCTACCGACATTTCTCCGGAAACAAAGGTCTGACGGAAAATGTAAGTATCAATAATATCAGCGGCTTCATAAACTAGCGGGTTATAGAGGTTATATATTTGATCAAATCCAGCGGAGAGAACTCCTCCTACGGATAAAATAAGCAATAGAATAGCTGTCGATTTAATTCCTGGAAGAGTGATATGCCACATCTTCTTTAATCTTGAAGCTCCATCTATATCGGCAGCTTCATAAAGTTCAGGCGAGATACCAGCCATTGTGGCAAGATAAATAATGCTGCTCCAGCCGGCTTCTTTCCAAATGTCGGAAGAAAAAATCAATCCGAGGAAGAACCCTTTGTCGGCCATAAAATCAACGCGAGCGGATGATCCACCAAATAGAGCGATAATATTGTTTACAACTCCAGTTCTAGCAAATAGAACATTGATGAATCCGGCAAGAACAATCCACGAGAGGAAATGAGGGAAAGTAACAATAATCTGTGAGACCTTTTTGAAGCGTCTCATTCTTAATTCATTAATAAGCAAGGCCACGATAATCGCCGCCACAAAAGAGATGACAATCTTACCAGCTCCAATAAGCAAAGTATTTCGTAAAGCGGAGTAGAATCCAGGATCGCTTTTAAAGATATAAACAAAATTTTCAAAACCGACGAAGAAATTAACTAAACTTCCAAAAATTCCATCTTTTGGAGAATAATCAGTGAAGGAAATGAGAACACCATACATCGGGATGTAGCAAAAAATGAAATAGAAGGCAATCGCAGGAATAATCATGAAAATCAAATAACGAGATTTGAAAATGTTTTTTCCGGCGTTATGCCATCTTCCTTGTCTTTTCTCAATGAGAGTCTTTTGCATTTCTACTACCTTGCGTGTTTCTTTATATAGGGAATTATTTCGTCAATAGTCGTAAAGGCTAAAGCAGTATAGGTATCAGCGGAACCATAATAGATGGCAATCCTTCCCGTTTTGTTATCCACTAGAGCGGATGTTGGGAAGATGACGTTTGGCACAAATCCAGTCGTCTCATATTCCATTTCTGGAGTGAGCAAGAACCGGTCAAGACGATATTTAACGATAGTGGGGTTTTCCAAGTCTAGAATGACTGCACCCATGGAATAAACAAAACCGCTACAAGTGCCGGTCACACCATGAAAGAAGAGTAACCATCCTTCGTCAGTTTCAATAGGATTACAACCCGCCCCTATTTTGATGGAGTTCCACCACTCATAGCCTCTTTCCATAACATGTTCGTGATGACCCCAATATTCTAGGTCTTTGCTATGAGAAAGAAAGATGTCGCCAAAGGCAGTGTGTCCACTATCACTAGGGCGAGATAAAAGAAGAAATTCATCATTCACTTTTCGAGGGAATAAGACTCCGTTGCGGTTAAATGGAAGGAAAGGATGATCAAGTTTAACAAACTTCTTAAAGTCATCTGTTTTAGCTATCGCTAAAGCCGGGCCATAGAAATCGTCGCACCAAATTATATAATAGGTATCATCAATCCTAACTAATCTTGGATCGTAAGCATAGGCGGACTTTGCGGGTTCGCCTTTTTCATTGACAAAAATAATTGGCTTCTCATCTACTTTAATCTTAAGTCCGTCTTGAGAATGACCGACAAATAAAGCGGGAATACCTGTGGCTGATTCACCACGGAAAACACCAATAAAGCCATCTCCCCAAGGAGTTAATGCTGAATTAAAAACTCGGGATAATGAGGGATTTGGATTACGATTGATCACTGGATTTTTTGAATATCTCCATACTGGACTGACAACACCAGAAGGCTTATCTTCCCAAGGGAGGTTTTTAATATCGATTTGATTTACTAATTTCATATTTTTTTCTCACTTAACTTAATTTTTTTACTGAATCTCGTGGAACATATCCACAGCGAATTACAATTTCGGAAAACTGAAGTTGATTTTCCCCAAAAACCCCAATCAGATAGTTGGCGACTTCCTTTCCCAGTTCCTCTCGAGGAACGTTATAAGTGGAAAGCGGAGGATCAAAATAACAACTGTTTTTGATGTTATCAAATCCAATGACAGAAATATCATCGGGTATCTTTTTTCCCATTGAACGAATAACTTCATAAGCCCTTTGGGCAATAATGTCATTGGCGCAGATAAGTGCAGTAATGGGGTATTTCCTTAGGTTTTTCTCAAGGAGGATATCATCGCTATAATTGAGATTCTTATTGTTGAATATGATAGAGATTCCCTTTACTCCTTCGGAGGTGTGAGCGTTGATGCACGCTAAGAATCCCTCGTGTCTTTCTCTAAATGAGGTACTATGCATATCACTTCCATAGAAAGCGATAATTTTATGCTTATTTTCAATGAGTGTTTCCACCGCTAAATAGGTGGAATCATAATTAGAAAACTTTACTTTGGTAATACCATCACTATGGAAGATCTTGGGATCAACTTCGACGATGGGCTTACCAGTCTTTTTTAATAACCCAACAATAATTTCGGGATTATTGTGAATAATCACATAGGCGTTGGTCTTTAATGAAACCAGGTGTTTGAGTTGCTCCTCGTCTATTTTATTGTCCCCGTAAACGAAATATTCCAAAGAAATAGAACGCATGTCTAAGACTCGGGCAAGGGATTTAATAATCGGTTGCCAATAATCTTCTTTAAGCAACATGCGGGAAGAAATGACGAGCAAAACACGGTTAATCATTTCTTTCTTTTTTCTTAAGTGAGTCGTGTCATAGCCAAGTTCGGCAGCCTTTTGGGCAATTCGTGTTCTAGTTTCTTCGGAAACATTATATTTTCCGGCTAAAGAACGAGAAACTAACCCTTTAGTCACATCACAGGCTTTCGCGATGTCTTCTAATGTTACTCTTGCCATATCAATTCACTCCCCATGGATTAACATCGCCAAATAAAGCGAAATCATCCATTAATGGATAAATGGTTGAACCATAAACTTTTTCAACAGTCATGGTATAACCGTAATAAGTTTTAGTATTATCGAGATCGATTATGTATTGAGTCCAATCGGAGGAAGCATCAACGTTGATTTGCACCTTGGTGGTGCCATTGAAAACGCTGGCATCTACTTTCTTTGAAGTGAACAATCGGAAATAGAGAACAACAGGAGTGCTAGAAGTATTCTTCATAAAGAATGAAAAATGACTAGCAGCTTTCCAAGCCATTGCTTCTCCAGAGAAAACTCCCCAGGTTGTATGTCTCATAGCGTTAGAAGAATTTTTGACACGCATAGCGTTCGTTCCAGAATGAGCGTCACCATTAACGAGGTTCAGATAGTCGGTGCTTCCCATTAATGACCATTCATCGTTGAGAAGTTCAGATTGTGAGCCAGCGACATAATATTCGCTGAGGTATTCCCCTCTTAATTCTGAGCGAGATTCTTTATTAGTATTGTTTTTATCATATCCCACACCAGTGGATTCATAGTCTTCAAAATCGTCGATTATTGAGATAGTTTCAAAAGAGAGCCCATTAAAATGGGCACTTGAAGATCCGCTTGCAGATACAAAGGAAAGTAGTTCTCCACCGCGAGTTGCTTCCAAAACCATAGTAAGTGAAGCTCCGTTGTCGCCTAATGACCTAAAAGTATAGCCTTCAGAGGTTTTTTCCACTGTCATATCAATGGAAGAATTGCTTTCAAGATTTAAAGTCGAAAGACTGATGGCGGTTTCACCAAGTTTATCTAAACGGACATTTGTGTTATCACTACTCTTTCCAGAATAAATACTTTCGAGATTGAAGATTTGGCGATTCACTGGATCTGTATTTTTAGATAAATCAATATTTGCCATATAGCAGTTGGTAGAAGTCCATAATGGATTACCATTCACGCTCTTATAAATTATAGATAGAGTTGGAAGAAAGGATACGACTTCACTCACATCCGTAATTCCATACTGAGTGCCTAGGTTCTCAACAACATCTTTAAGAGTCATAGAGGATCCATTCACTTTCCAGCCTTCATCATCAAAAGGAAGATTGATATAAGACCAGTTTGTGCTCAAAACTCCAAGATTATATGAAACATATAACTCACTGCTGACAAATTGAACCGCCATATTTGTCTTGCCATTTCCTTTGGCATAAAAAGAAATTGATTCATAGCGGGATATCGGAGTAGAGATTTTAGTCATGAATTTATAGTAATTGCCATCGTTAAAACGGAAATTAATAGCGTCGGTTACACCTTCAACATCAATGTCTTCATGAGTCACGTTGACATTGGCGGTCATCACTTCGCTTGAGCCATTAAAATAGCGAATATCAAAGTAATCAATTAAATCTATTTCAGTGCCATTTAGAATGCTTCGAGATTCGACGCTATTCATTGCGATATTGATATAACTCGTCGTACTTGTTTCGGGATAATAAATATGGTTTGTTTCATCATAACCACCAAACATTCGAATAGCTAATTGTCCAGATACTTCAGATTGAAAAGATAAACTAGTATTACTAGCAAAAGCATCCTCATTATGAATTCCAGTAGAAGAAAATTCTGTTTCGCAAGAAATAAAATTCTGTTCCCAAGTATATAAAGAATTGTCCACTCCAGAACGAGTAATTGTTCCATAAGAAAGTGAACGAACATCATAGGCATAAGTTACTATCTCACTATCGTCATAACCAATAGCGGCTTTCGCATATACGGAAATTTGATAATGACCATTTATAGAGGCGAAGGCATAATTATCAGCTTCGCTATAAGCGCCACCATTAAGCGACAGCATATAACCATCCGCATTTTCGACTTCTTCCCAAACTAATCCATCTCTAGAATTATTAAGCTGTAAAACAGGCGCATCAATTACGTAGTCGGTTGTATCTCCTGAGTCATCATTATCATCTGGTTTTTGTTTGCCATCGCAAGCCGTTAAAACAAGAAAAAAAATTGACAGCACAGTTAAATATCTTAAATTGTTTTTGTGCATATATTTATCCTCAACTTTATTCGCTCTTAGAAAGCGCTTGATACAAAACTATTATGTCATAATGCCTACACATAGCATAGATTAGTTTTGTAAACATATTGTATTTTTAGTAAACTTTTTGTGAACAAAGAAAACCCCAGGAGTGACCTCCCAGGGTTGTTTGCAATAAATGAATGAACTACCAAATTTGGACACAGTCCATATAGAAATAGAATGTGCTAGCTGAGGCTTCAAGATAGAGTTGGAAACCGGTGCATGCTTGCCAATCAACATTAGTAAACGTTGTGGAAACTTCACACCAATTGCCATCGCTAGTGATTGTTGTTGCCGCGTTAACGGTTAAGTTAACAGCGCTTGTGTTAAGCAAATCGTAAGCATGGAGTTTAGGATTGACGAAACTAACTCCGGAATTATTTAAAATGCGGAATGAGAAACCATGAATATCATTTCCTAAAACAGCCGAACCAACTAGATCAATAAGGCGATAACCATATTTACCACCATTCCAAGACTTTGCCTTGGCCGAGCCACTACCTTCAAAAACAGTAGTAGTATCCGCGACGATACGATCTGCAGAAGTAGTAGTAGCCCAACCAGAGCCACTGTCATAGCGAATATCCCAACGACTTTGAATCTCCGCTGTGGTGCTATCATTGAATCCATCAAGTATTTTTCTCTTATAAAGATTCAAACCCGTGACTAAAGCAGCAATGTCTCCACTTGCGCTGCTATAGACTAAGCTACGTCCATAACCATCAACAATGGCTTCGTAATTGCCAATGGCGGTGGAAATGACAACTTTATTATCAACTTCAGTATAAGCCCAGGTACCTGCTATATCATAAGCGACTGTGGTTTTGTTAGTGACTTTAATTCCCGCGGTCAAGTCTTCATTAAGAACAGCTTCAACGAGGTTGCCACCGACATAAGCGGCATAAGTACCTTCAATGACGTCAAGGTTAGTAATACTGGTTGAAGAAGAATCGATATTTAAGAATTTGGCATTATCAATTTCAACGCCTAAGAATTTGCCGGTGTTGGTTATGGCTTTTTCGATGAACTCAAATTGATCAAAGGCTTTGACAACTAATTGTTCAACGGTGGCCACATTATATGTCTCGGCACCATATTCTAAGGCTTGGGCGAAAGTAAGAGTATATCCGCCGTAATAAACTTCCCAATCGGATGAGGCAAATGGAATAGTGTATTCAGTCCAAGCTTTGCCAACTTGGCTAATCTTATAATCCGCGTACGCTCCACTAGTAGAGGAACTTAAGCGAACGGTGATAGCGGTTGCGACCGAGTTACCTTTCATTTGAATCGAAAAGGCGTTATAAAGAGATCTTTCTGGGAAAGAGAGAACTTTCGTATGTCTAAACGCACAACCATTGTCGTTGTAACGTAAGAAAACAGATTGGCTACCGCCAGTTGAAGAAACATCTTTTGAGGTGTTAGCAATACCGTTTGAAGAGGGGCCCCAGCTTGAAGTGTAATAAGTGCCAACATAGCTGGCTTTTACTTGAGAACTAGTTTTACCCTCACCATCTTCCACGACATATGGAGTGGTTGCAAAGGATTGGCAAACATAAGTGATTGAAATAGAAGCGATGACCGGACTAGAGGTTGTAGAGGCAAACGCAAACATATCGCTCACCATGTTATGAGTATAAGCTATGCCACTTGTTAAATTTGTGACAGGAGCGTAATCACCAATATTTCCACTCTGATTTGGGGAGGCTAATAAAGTTAGACTTCCTGTAAATGTGGCAGTAATAGAAATTACACCTGTGATTGGAGAAGTGTTGGCTAAGAAACCATTTGCTCCACTTGACTGCTCAAGTTGGACATGGTCTCCTACTGCTCTCTTACCACCATTAATTGTCCAGCTGACCAAACGAGATGGAGTATAACTAGCGACAGTTCCAAACGAATCTGTCAAACCAGATGCGGCATTACTTCCATCAAGGACAAGTGAATAAGAGGGGTTTTCTGCTTTTGATGGAACTAAATAATGACCGGCGCTCCCGACCCCTGAGAGGGCCACGATGCCAACCATAAAAATAGATGTCAAAAGAAAAAGGGCGTTTTTAGTAAATTTGTTCATTTTTTATCTCCTTTACCTAAGTGCTCAATTTAATTTTAGTTTATGTTCGCCGAATGGTTTACAAAAAATTAGTAAACTTATAGTAAAAATAGTAAACTTTGTTTTAACATTCTATGTTAATATTTAGTGTTTTTCTTAATTTTCGCCTTTTTTACTTAGAACAAATGTTATCTTTCGCTCTTTCTTGCTGATTGTTTACTAAAAAATTAATTTGTTTACTAGTATATATAAACACGAAGCCCACTCTTGAACATATAATAGTTACATGAGAAGAAAGAAACTAATGCTGTTGACAGCAATGTGTGTGGGACTTATGGGATGCAATAACAATAACAGAACCCCTATTGATGTTATTATCATGGGCGGACAGTCTAATATGGTGGGGTGCTCTCCTGCTTTACAAGTTGCCAGCGAAATCGGAAATGAAAAATATAATGAATACATTGAAGGATATCCAGAAATAAAGATCGCTTATGATTGTTGGACAAAGCTCGATGAAGGAGGTTATTACAAACAAAATTCAAGTAATAATAACTTTGTCACCACGATGTTTGGTCAAGGTAACACAACATCAAACTTCGGGCCAGAAATGGGAATGGCAGAATACTTCTCTGAACATGGTAGAAACAATAAAGTTGCCTTGATTAAACACGCCACAGGGGCGGCCTCTCTATATTGGGACTTTGCCTCTACTAGCTCACAACTAGACAGGACCATTTATTCTAACTTTATTAAATATATTAAAGATGCGTGCGAGTCATTAAAGAAACAAGGATATGAACCCACGATTAAAGCTTTCTGCTGGATGCAAGGAGAGGGGGATGCTTATCCCACTATCTATGCCGGATATGAAGGCTTAACTGAACTTTTGATCCAAGATGTCAGAAATGATCTAAAAGCTTATGAAGGAAAGACCGAGATGGCTTTTATCGATGCTGCTATTTCGGATTCAACAAAATGGGTTTATTATCAACAAATCAATACTGCAAAACGCAATGTTTCAGAAACAGCAGATAACAATATTTTTATTGATACTTTAGGCGAAGGTTTAGATAAGACCTCTCTTCAGGAAGACGAGGCCCACTATCGTGGCTCTAGTATGGTTGAACTAGGTCATTTATTCGCCGAAGCAGTTGAACCATTCCTCACCCCAGTAGATTATGAATAACAACAATAAATTAGCCGCAAAAGAAGAACGTGTGGCAAAAACCATTCCACATTCTGTTGTCGTTTTATTTAATGATGAAAATAAAGTATTAGTGGAAATTCGCGCAGACGATGGTTTCTATGACTTCCCAGGCGGAGGAATCGATGATGGTGAAACCCATGAAGAAGGTGCGAAAAGAGAATTATTAGAAGAGACTGGGCTCATCGCTGATGACTTGGTCCTCTTTAAAGTGTATACAGGAGAAATAACTCATTACGTTTATTATAATGGTAATGAAATCTATGGCGTCGACGCTGTTTTTTTATGCCATAAATATCATGGAGAAATTAAGCTTCAAGTCGAAGAAGTAACTTCTCTTATTTTCCTTTCCCTTGATGAGTTAGCAAAGAAGAAGATTAGCATACGCAATGCGCAAATAATAAAAGATATACAAGAACAATTGAAATATGATTAGGGTGCTTTCTATTTCTAATAGTTTTGGGGTCGATGGAACGACTTTTTTACATCAAATTTCTAATTCTTTTGATGCTCAAATTGAAGTAGGAACACTTTTTATTGGTGGATGTGAGATTTCTCGTCATTTAGATAATATAAAAAATAACATTGCTGATTATGAGTACTATCATAACGGCGCTTTAAAGAAAGTCGGAGCGACTATTTTGGAGGTTTTGAAACCTGAAGACAGTGACGGGTCTCCTTGGGACTATATTGTCTTTCAACAAGCTAGTGGTTTTTCAGGTGTTGAATCATCTTTTCATCCTTATCTCGAAGATCTAATTGCTGAAGTCAGGAAATACAATAGACACGCCAAACTTGCTCTCCACGAAACTTGGTCTTATTCCAAAGACTTTGATAACACCGCTTATGCTCCTTACCAATATTCCCAATCAACAATGGGACGTATGATTGAAAAAACCTATTCCAATGTCGCTCATGATTTAGGTATTGCTTTGATTATTCCTTCTTTAAAAATCATTGAAAAAGCCCGTTTAATCTATGGCGATACGATGAATCGTGATGGCTATCATCTCACTGAGGAAGCTCGCTATCTAATCGCTTGTGGCTGGGCTCTTTTCTTATTGAAACAAGAGGCTACAAAACCTTTATTTGTTCCAAATTATTCTTCACTTGAAGGTTTCAAACCTTTAAAGAAAGAAATGTGCCAGGAATTATATGAAATAGCTAGAGGAGTCTATCATGATATCAATGGATAAAATAGTTGAAGATAAGTATCTTAAATGGAAAAACCATCCTCTTGAAGATGGTTTGAATAAAGAGCTATATTCGCTCAATGAAAGTGAAATCATTGATGCCTTTTTTACCGATCTCGCTTTTGGAACCGGAGGATTACGAGGAGTAATTGGCGTTGGAACCAATCGCATGAATGTCTATACCGTAAAAAGAGCAACTGTAGGATTAGCCAAGTATCTATTAAACAATTTCAGTAAACCTAGTATCGCCATCGCTTATGATTCAAGAAACAAATCACAATTATTTGCCGAAACGGCTGCTCAAGTAATGGCATATTATGGGGTTCGAGTTTTTTTATATAAAGAATTGATGCCAACTCCTGCGCTTTCCTATGCTGTTAGGGCTTTATCTACTTCCGCTGGTATTGTTATCACTGCTTCCCATAATCCTAAACAATATAATGGCTATAAAGTCTACGGCAGTGACGGATGCCAAATCACTGATCATGCTGCTAACTTGATCATGAAAGAAATTGAGACTGTTGATTCATTTATCAATCTTCCTGTTCTTCCTTTTAATGAATACTTAAAAAATTCACAAATTGAATATATTTCCGAAACATTAATTGAGACTCTCTTTCACTACGAAGCTTCCTTATCTACTTATGAGGGCAAGAAAGATATCAAAATTGTTTATTCCGCTCTTAATGGGGCGGGTTTTCGAAGCGTCACTAGTGTTTTAAAACTAGCAGGTTATAAAAATATCTTTCCCGTCGAAGAACAATGCTATCCTGATGGGGATTTTCCAACCTGTCCCAAACCTAATCCTGAACTTCATGAAACTCTCGAACTTGGTATCAAACTGGCCAAAGAGAAAGAAGCGGATATCTTAATTGTCACTGACCCCGATTGTGACCGAGTTGGAACCGCAACAAGGCATAAAGGGGATTATGTTCTCTTAAATGGAAATGAAATTGGTGTTCTACTTTTTGACTATTTGCTGAAAGTAAAAAATGTATCCAATCCGTTTATCATTAAAACCATCGTTACCAGTGATATGGCAAAGGAAATTGCCAAAAAGCATAATGTCGCTCTTTATGAGACGTTAACTGGTTTCAAATATATTGGCGAGCAAATGGGCAGAAGAGAAGAAAAAGGAGACATCGATGGGTTCTTACTTGGTTTTGAAGAATCCTATGGTTATCTCTCAGCGAAAAATATCCGTGACAAGGATGCCATTAATGGTTCACTCATTATTGCTGATATGTGCGCTTATTATCTAGAACAAAACAAGGACCTAGTCGAAAGAATGAATGAACTATATGAAGAATATGGTTGGAATAAAACTTGTCTAATCAATAAAGAATTCTATGGACAAGAAGGTAAAAAAACCATGGATTCTTTTATGGTCTCTTTAAGAGAAAAGAAAGATTTCATCACTTTAAACTATAAAGAAGACTACGCCACTTCAAAAAGAACATTCGATGATTATGAAGAAGAAATATATCTTCCTAAAAGTAACGTCTTAAAATTTGTTTTTATTGATGGATCATCTGTCACTGTTAGACCAAGTGGAACCGAACCAAAGCTTAAGCTCTATTTTTACATAAAAGACGATAAAGATAAGCTCGAAGAAAAGATGAACTTCTATCAACGGATGTTCTTGTCGCTTTTCTAATTTTTGGTTTGGCTCATTTACCTAAACCGCCAAATTGATTCACTCTAGGGAGGAAACTAAATGGAGACAGTAAAACTAAAACCAGCCATAAAAGACTATATTTGGGGTGGAAATAAATTTTTTCGTTGGGGAAAAGAATCTGACACTGACCGCATCGCAGAATGCTGGGAGTTATCTTTTCGTGATGAGGGTCCTTCAGTTATTGATTCTGGGATTAATAAAGGCAAACTATTAAAAGATATAGCAACAAAAAAAGATATTGGTTTTCCAGCCTCTTCTTTTCCTTTTTTCCCCATGCTTGTCAAACTGATCGACGCTAAAGAAAATCTTTCCATTCAGGTTCACCCGAGCGATGAATATGCTCTAAAGCATGAAAACTCATACGGGAAAACTGAAATGTGGTACATCATCGAGGCTGAAAAGAATGCCTCACTTTATATTGGTTTTAACCATAATGTATCTAAGGAAGAAATCGTTAATAGAATCTCTGAAAATACTCTCATTGAAGCTCTTAATGATATTAAAGTTCAACCAGGAGAATGCTACTTCATTCCTTCTGGAACTCCTCATGCAATCGGCAAAGGAATCACATTACTTGAAGTGCAACAAAACTCGAATCTTACCTATCGTTTATATGACTATGGTCGAATTGGAAAAGATGGCAAATTCCGTGAACTCCATATCGAAAAAGCCCTAAAAGTCATGGATTTTGATAGATTTTACCCAGTAATTACCAAAGAAGGAAGACTGGGTTATTCACCTTATTTCTCAACTTATTTAAAGAAAAATGATGGCTCAATAATCCTCGCAAAGAAAGAATCATTTATCGCAATAAATATCGTAAATGGAGTGGGGACACTTAATGACATTCCTTTTTCCATTGGCGATACATTCTTTATTCCGGCGGGTCAAAAAGCTAATATCACTGGTGAATGCACTTACCTCATGATGACGGTGGAGGAAAAATAATGATTTCAATCGGAGTAGATATTGGTGGTACTTCAATAAAAGGAGCCTCTATAAACGGGCAAGGAAAAATCATTGCTAGGTTTTCTCTACCAATAATTGATAAAGAAGCAGGCGATGAAGCAATTGAGAGATTAGGAAAAAAGATTCTTTCCTTTATCAGCGAAAATAACATTAAAAGCAATGAGATTATTGGCATTGGTGTCGGTTGTCCGGGAGCAATCAACTCTGAAAAAGGAGTTGTTGATTATTCCAATAATCTAAAATGGGTCGATGTTCATCTTCAAGAAACCCTAGAGAAGATGACTAATATTAAAGTTAAAGTCACCAATGATGCTAATGCAGCAGCATTGGGTGAAGCCAAATTTGGAGCAGGGAAAGAAGCTTCCTCTGTTATTCTCCTCACTCTTGGAACAGGAGTGGGCGGAGGAATTATCATAAATGGTCAGGTTTATGAAGGAAATGAAGGCAAAGGAGCGGAACTAGGACACACTGTAATTGAAATCGATGGGCGAACATGCACATGTGGAAGGCAGGGATGTCTAGAAGCATACGCTTCTGCTACTGCCTTAATAAGCGATACCAAAGAAGCAATGAAAAAACATCCTGATTCACTAATGTGGAAACTGGTTAATAACGATATAGCTAAAGTTAATGGACAAACGCCTTTTGATGCGAAATTAAAGGGCGACAAAGCAGCCAATGAAGTCCTTAATCACTACATCAAGTATTTAGGCGAAGGAATTCTTAACTTCTGTAATATTTTTAGGCCAGAATCCATCGTTCTTTCTGGAGGTATTGCTTTGCAAGGAAAAGACCTTCTTGATCCGTTGATTGATTATTGCGAAAAAAGAGATTATGGCTTTAAGGGGACTCCTAAAGTAAAAATCACTACTGCCCAGTTGGGTTATGATTCTGGAATTATTGGTGCCGCTTCTTTGTTTTTAAACAATAAGTAATTTATTTTTTATGTAATCGCTAAGTTCATTAGCTGCGTAGCGGTGCATCTCTTTATTTGGATGTCCACCTACTGGCATAATGCCACCAACACTGGTTGCTTTGCTTTCTAATAACTCAATATTTAAATTGCTTTCTTTTATAGCGTCTAAATAGGCCTGTTTTACAAAAGGTGGTAGAGGCAAAGCGGCTTCAAAGACAAGAATATGCAAATTAGAACCATATGTTTTATATAATGCTTGGACAAAAGATACAAATTGTTTTTTAAAACCGTCTTTATCAAAATGATCTTTGCCTACACTTCCATCGTTTGTGCCAAGAGCAATAACAACAAGAGAAGGAATGAATAATTTGTTGTCCCATTTTGGAGTCTCAGCTAAGCTTTGATTCCAATTAAAAGAAGCTAAGTTCAACATATCAGGAATGGTTGTTATCTTTGATCCTTCACTATAAATAGAACGATAGAGAGGAAAACCACTAACGGATACGGCTTGAATTTCTAGATCAAGTTTCTCTTTTAAAAGATAAGCATAGCT
>JAEZSD010000108.1 GCA_023422095.1 Bacillota bacterium | reverse complement strand
GCTGTCAGTGATGGCTCCAAAAGCTCTAGACCAACTTACGATGTTGTAGACAAAGGAACCGGCATAGAAGGGAAGGATTTTGAAAACACTATTCTTTCGCTCCATAAAGGAAACAAGATTTCGATAGACAAGCAATATCTTATTGGGGCGTTTGGACAAGGTGGTTCAACATCGTTGTCATTCGCATATGCAACAATCATCATTTCTAAGAAAAATGGCAAATACTACTACACCGTCGTTAAGCAAGTTGATTTGGAAGATTATAGATTAGTAGCTTATGTTTATCTTACCGACAACGGGACAATTCTTGAGTGTGAAGAAGACGAAACAATATACGAGGAAGAATGGATTAATGAATTCATTAAGTCTGATTCTGGTACGTTCGTACTAATGGTTGAAATGAATATTTCACAAGAAATATCTTCGTTAGATGCTTCAAAGCCACATGGATTAGTCGACTTAATTAACACAGAATTGTTTGATGTTGGATTGCCAGTAATTGTTTATGAAAACAGAAAAAACTTTGAAAGAAATGTACATAAACAAAACAGAACAGTCTATGGCTCTGCGTTGAAACTATGTACCTGGAAAAAATATCTAAAGGAAGAATTCTGTGGTTCTCTCAACATCGATTTTGAAAACAAGCCATATAAAATCGATTACTATGCGATTTTACCAGGAAACGAGGAAGATTGGGCTAGTGACGCAAAATGTAAAGACACATTCGAACAAATCAATATTTATGACGACCCAATTATTTATACAGCTAATGGACAAACTATCTGCACTGAGGGGTTTACTAGAGTTAAAAATGGCGGATTAAGTCAACTTCGATATAGATTATTAGTTGTAATTAATCTTGATCTATTAGGAAAAGAAAAATACAAATTTTTTTACAACCGATAGGAGTCAGATTAAGGTTACTGATGATTCTAAAGGATTATTACAAGCCGTAGTTAACAAAATATGTCATGAGCAAAAGCTGGTTGAGTTGAATTCGCTGGTTGCAAGTCTCGCTTTGAGCAAGGGAATAGACGATGAGGATAGAGCTTTGATAGCTAAAAAAGCTAAAAACATGTACTCGAAATATGTAACTGGTGGAAGTTTAATTAAATATCACCATCCGATTAATCCTCCAAAGCCAAAGCCAAGACCCGATTATGAAGACCACATTGTTGAACTTACGATCGTATCAACAAAAAACGAGTTCTATAAAGATGAAGGAGTCTCCTTTATGCTTAGAACTGGTGCCGAAAAATATGTGAACCAATCTGCCCATATCTATGCATATATTGATGGGTCTTCATCGAGCGTTTTAGTCCCAACATTCTCAAGAGGAATGATCACATGGAAGTCCACGCCAAAAGAAATCGGATATGGGAAGCATGTACTGTCATTTAATTGTTATGGAAAAAACGGGGAAATACTATTTGAAAGTGAAGACTTTGAATTCGAAATATTCAATATCGATAAGGATGAGCCAAACACACCTCAAAAGCGTTCTAAAGACTTCAACTTTGATGTTGTCTGCAATCCAAACCAAGAATTAATTATGGATTTAGCGAGAATCGAAGAAGAAAAGAAGATTATTATCAGCTATAACAACGTTCATCCAATGCTCTATGATCAAATCTATGGTAAGCACACGAAAGAAAGCGAGCTTAAAGATATAACCGATAGGTATTTGCTTCCAACAATTATGTTTGTTCTCTTCATGGGTGAACGATACGAAAACATCGAAGAAATGCTAGATAAGAACCAACTTATTGTGGATTTCTTAAGTGCGCAATTAACAACATACGAGGAATAAAAAAATAAGCCTTGGGTTAATATTGACCTAGGGCTTTTTTGTATTATAAATGATTTAGTTAGTTTTATTTCTTTTTATCAATCAATTTCTTAATTTCGACTGCCTGTTCAAATATTGCTTCAAGCATGTTTACAACTATGCTATTTCCAGCCAATTTGTATAATCTATCTCTCGAAAAGAACAGAGCATTCTTTCTTGAAAAGAAATTATTGTTTATCAAAGCTTCATAATCCTTTTCATCAAACCCCATGAGCATAAAACATTCACGTGGTGTCAAAAAACGGTATCTAGATCCCTCGTTCTTTGGATTGAAATAGAGGTTTCCAGAATTTGGGTGCCTGTCTTGCTTCGTTGTAATGGTTTGAACTATGTCTTTCATGGTGCCATCAGACAAGAGAATTTGACTATTCTTCTCCCAAATTGTTTTTCTAGATTTGGTTGCTTTTGGTTGCGATTCTAAAGCTTCTTTAAGCATTTGCTTATCACTATAATCTATTTTCAAAATCGAATCTAATTTGTGCCTTTTAATATGAAGCGATTTGACATACTCTATGTTATTCAAATCATGATTGGTGAAATAATCTTCAATGACCTTTCTTCTCCGCATATCATTGCCAGCATAAACGCTTAACATCAAAAGCCTTTTTCTGTTTTGAGGAATTCCAAAATCAGGTGCGTACAGCCTATTTATATGATTCACATAGCCCATTTCTTCTAGTCTTGCTTTCCATTCGTCAAAATTCCCCTTGTGACGTTTAGCCTCAAGGGCAGTTACATTTTCTAATAGCAAAAATTGAGGAAGGGGCAATTTAGCTTCTTTTCGTTCAGCCAACATCCTTTCCACTTCCCAAAGAAGACCACTTCTATTATGGGCGTCTCTATCAATTCCTTTGTTGTAACCGTGCAAAGCACCAACATTTGATAGGTCCTGACATGGGAATGAATACGTTAACAAAGTTGTGTCGTTAGGAAGATCTTTTCCTTTAACATCTTCAACGCTTATTAAATTGCTAGTTTTTAGAATTGAAGAATAAATAATCCTTAAAACATCCGTTGAATATGCTTTTAAAGTAGAAGGATTCATTGGTACCTTTCCATCGTTAGAAAGGCTCAGCTTGTTTAATTTATCAAGAAGTTCTTCTCTCGTTAATTTCGAAGCGTTTTTATGAATCTTAGGGCCGTTATGAATGTAGTCATATGCAACAATTGCGTGGACATCCCATTCACATGAATTGAGTATTTGAAATTCAACATTTTTTCCTCTAGAAAGACGTTCGAAGGCCTTTGCTTGACTTCCGATGCCACTAAATAGTTCAACAATGTTAAATTTTGTTTTCATATACCTATCTGATTTTAGACCAATACGCCCGCGTTATCTAGTTTTTCCCTAATTTTCCAAATAAATTTGGCTTGCTTAGGGGATGCAATTCTTGGTCTTGGTGTATCAATCGACGCAGCGATCATTAAAAGATCAATTTCTTGTGGAGAGAGAAGCTTTCTTCTTTGTCCTTCTTCAATCAATCTTCTCCAATATGGGCCGCCAAGATTGAAGATTTCTAATTCAATATTGATTTCTTTTTCAACTTTGCCACTCTTATCGTTCAAGCCAAGTTTTTCTTCCATGAATGTTTTGTCGAGCAATTCACTCAAAAAAGCATGACTAAATGTAATTGGGAAGTCCCTGAACTTATTCCAAGTTTCTTCTTTCTTACAGTATTCTGTAACAATGACACCACCGGATTTTTGAATATAGATGTTTGTTGCTTTTGCAATTCTTTCAATCTCAGCAGCTAATGATGGATATAAAGTTTGTCTTCTCCAGATCTTGTCGTAATCCAAGACTTTATCTTTTGGTAAGGAAGCAATTAGTTTAGAAATTGTGTATGGGACAATATTTAGTTTGTAACCACCAACATTATACCAATCAGCTTTATGGACTATTTTGTCTGTTTCTCTAAAGAGAATTGTGAAGCAAATACACATCTTATAGAATCCTTCATTAAAGGCTTCAGGCTTACTCTCATATACCTTGTCAATGTATTCAGCAAAGTGAGCCATACACTTTTGAGATCCTTTACTGACGATGTCAGGTCTTAGTGAGTAGGCAGCAACAAAGTATTTAGAAAGTTCTTCTTTCTTAATAACCTGAGACTTAGGATATTTTCTAGCAAATTCGTCTTTTTCGCTCTTTCTAGTGAATCTAAATTGTTCTTGTTCATATTTTCCACGAGATCTTTCGTAGTACCACAATGTATCATTGATCTCACCTGCTTTTGCTGGAGCAATGACCTTTTTAGACAATTCTTCGAATCTTCTGTGGAATGGATGGTTGGAGAATAAGTCAGCATCAGTAACTTTATTTTGACTATTAGCATACTTAGAGATGTTTTGAACAATATCATCATATTGTGTAACGTCTTTGACGACAGTAAGCTTCATTTGAACAAAAATACTATCTAAAGGAAGACCGTCTCTAATTGCTGCAGATGTCAAAGAAGCTGTTGTTTGACCACCATTAATAATTTGAAGGTCTTTCATAGAAAGAATATAGTTACCGTCATCGCTTATCTCAACTTCAGAAGCAGTGCATGCTATACCGTTGTTATAAGTGAAGAATTTCGTAGGTTCTCTTCTTATTGTTTCTCTAATACCTTTGTTAATTTTGCCTCTAGTGCTCAAGAAAGCTCTAACGTTTCCTTCCAGCAATCTAGAACCATGTTGATAATAAATATTATGTAAAAAACTGCCAGGAACAATAGCTAAATAAGCATCATAATCGAGGCTGTCGCTCATATTAGCTTTAATACACGGGATACCTGGATTTAATCCGTAAGAGGAGGAATTAATAATAATCGGCTCTCTGTCTCTTCCTGATTTAATGACATCAAAATGTCTCTCTAAATACCAAATGTTACATTCAACACGTTTCTCAAGGAAGTTCTCAACCGGAAGTGCTTTGATACGATCACTTAAATCTTTATTTGTTATAACGAACAGTTTGATTTTATCGATTGAATTATCGTTTTGAAGATCAACATAGTCTTTATGCATTCTTCTTGAAATGTCTTTTCCAATTCGGACAATATCGTCAAATTCATCAAAATA
>JAEZSD010000083.1 GCA_023422095.1 Bacillota bacterium | reverse complement strand
CATCTTCAGAATACTTGAATTCGATATCAGCAATATTTTCATCGATATCAATTTTTGTTACTATTTCATTAAATGAAAACGGACTTTCTAAATATTCATGACGATCTAATGATGTGAAGTTGCCATGAAAAGCAATAACTCCAATGACTCCAACAATTATACCTGTAACGACTAAAGCTCCAGCGATTGATAACGCAATGATTGCACCTTTTTTCATAGTTATTTCCCCTTTCCCACAAAGATTTTTTTAATTCCAATAATAATCTTTGCTCCTAACTGTGCGATTAATTTTGTTAAGGCCACGAAGGCAAATCCTAAGATAATGGATAAGCCAACGCCCACTAAGCCGACTCCCAAATAGAATGTAGCTTGTGGAGCAGCTCCGACTGCGAAGGTGACAAAGGATCCTATTACGGCA
Organism: Bacillota bacterium; assembly: GCA_023422095.1. GTDB lineage: Bacteria > Bacillota_I > Bacilli_A > RFN20 > CAG-826 > JAAYDH01. The sequence continues at coordinate 2,647 of JAEZSD010000083.1, read as the reverse complement.
GCGATACCTCCTACCATGAAAGACAAATCTGCAGCCCATAACGCAACAATCATTGACCAAAATGCGATATAAAGAGAGAAACAGACAGATAGTAGTGCTATTCCTAGTGAAACCCAAATCGGTGAACCTAAGATAATTAAGACAATTTCCCAACTCTTAAGTTTTCTTTTTGGTGTTACCTTCTCTTTAACTAACTTGGAAATAGATACTTCTTTTAACAATGTATTTACAATACTTTCCACTGATCCAAATGATTCAATGGTGGCTTCTTCGGATTTGCCATCTTCGATAGCATCATCAATCAATTCATCGTAATAACTAATGGTGCTTTCAATTGTTTGAGAAGGAAAACCCGACATTCCCTCTCTTAATTGTTTAAAAAACTCTTCCCGTTTCATTCATCTTTCCCCCTCGTGATAAACTTATAAATTGTTAGTATTTCTTTCCAATCTTCTGAAAAATCGTCGATTCTTTTTAACCCATCTTTTGTAATGTGATAGTATTTGCGAAGTCTTCCATTATGTTCAAAAGATTGAACTGTCAACAAGTGTGACTCTTCAAGTCTTCTTAAGATTGGATATAGTGTGGACTCTGATATTTCAATCAGTGGCGACAAATCTTTAATAATTTGGTAGCCGTATGAATCCTCATCCTTAATGGCTGCGAGAACGCAGACATCGAGCAATCCTCTTTTTGTTTGATTGTCCATAATTTTCCTCCTGACGACATATACTATACAATACATAGTATTATGCAATCAATAGTATTTTAAAAAATAATTCGGAAGTTATATCGCGCGCATAATTTATTAAGAAAAATAGTAAAATTTGAAAAAACTCTTCTTTAATGCTAAATATTTAACATTAATGCAATTTAATGAACATTTTTAATCCCCCAATCCGTTAATAATACACTGACCCATTCAAATAAATATTTGCTAGATTATCCCGAAAAGTTTTGCATATATTCAATTGACAAAGTAAAATGAATTTAAATTTATAATTTTATTATCCAAAAAGGAGTCCATTATGAAGGCAAAAATTAACAAACAGTTATTGGCAACAACTTTTTTATTTGGTGCATTTGTTCTATCACTTGCAACAATCGGAAATAGTTCAGCAATTAACTTAAAAGCCGATGGTTCAGCTTTCGCGATCGAATTTGAATCAAACAAAAATAAAATTGGCACGGAAGCCTATCAAGAATCATCTTTTCATTCAGGAGTAGGAACCACATTGACGGAATTAGGAAATTCTGTTGAATTTACTTACTCTCAGTTCGCTAATCCAACTGGTGTTTGGCAGACCATCAATAGTGGAGGTTATTTTTTCAACAACGATGCAATTACAGGAATGGAAAGCATCAGTTTAGTCAAAAGCCTTCAAAATGAAATTATTGATATTTTTTGGTCTGATACAATACTTTTTTCCGAAGTACAACATGAACTATTTGATTCTACCTCTCTTTTAAATATCTTTTGTGATTTTAATGGAGAAGCGCCGAACTATATCAAAGTTTGCGCTGTTAATAATGTAACGCTAGTAAGTGGATCAATTGAATTTTCTTGCGTGAGCGGACCGGTAGAAGCTGGGAAATTCCAGTTTGGTTCTTATCCACAAAGCATGGTTAGTGAATCGAGTCTCATTTCTACTTTAAATGGCGAAGCCGGCATTTTGCCTTCTTCTAGCGATAGTCAAGGATGGACAGATTATGGTTACTATATCAATGGTGCTGTTGAATCCTTTATGTGGTATATCGATGTTATTAATGGAGCTGATCAATATCGCGGCGTTTATTTCACCAGTTATCGTCCTTTTACTACTGTAACTGACTCAACGAATACGTATCAAGATGATAATGGGTTTATCACAAGTACTGTTTACTGGTTCAAATATGAACCTATTACTTGGAGAATACTTGAAATAAATGCTGATGATGCTTTACTAATGTGTAATATCGCAATTGATTCTCAACAGTATTATCATTCGACTAGCAATAGGACTATTGGAGAAACAACAATTTATCCAAGCAATTATGAGCACTCATATATTCGATCATGGTTAAATGACAACTTTTACAACACTGCTTTCAACGTAGAAGAAAAAGCCATTATCCAAACCACAAATGTAGATAACAGTGCGCTCTCTGCTGATACCCGTGACACTACTTACGAGTGCCCTAACACAAACGATAAAATCTTTTTAATTAACTATCTCTCTTTCACCACAGAAGGTATTGAATATGGGCTAAATACATATGATTCAAGAATGCTTGAACCAAGCGACTATTCTATCTCTCAAGGAATATACGAGAGCCCACAAGGTTTTTCAACTTGGATGCAACGTTCTCCACGAAACACCAATGTCAGAGTTGTTTATTTTAACGGAGATAAAAATGGAGAAAATCAAGTAAATAATACCTCAATAGGAGTGGTGCCATTTTTAAGAGTTTCTAGGTAAATAGAAATATAGTCTTATTTAACTCGCAACAAAAACAAAGCCATCCGAAAAAGATGGCTTTTATTATTTTTGAATTTTTATTAATTAATCATAAACATTTTTCACAAAATAATATAAACTAGTACCGGAAAAGGAGATTTTATGAACAAGTCATTATTATTAGTCGCTCGTATCCTATCTTTAATTAG
>JAEZSD010000023.1 GCA_023422095.1 Bacillota bacterium | reverse complement strand
TTCGCGCAGTTACGGGAACCATCTTTAATAGTAAGGTGATGATTATTGAAGATGTCTATACTTCTTATTTATCCGCTTCCCTTGTCGCTTATTTGATGGAAAAATATTTCATCAGTGCGGTTTTTGTGGTTGGAAAATGTGAAGCTATCTCTGACAATCTTTCTGAAGGTAGCATCGCGGTAAGCAATCGCGTTGTCTTTGGGGATTTAAATCAAATTGAACAAGTTAAAGGCACTGTCTTAGGTCAAATACCTGGTATGCCCAAAGAATACATTCCCAATATTCAACTTAACGAGACTCTAAACAATTTCTTGAGTCAAATTTCTAGTGACAATCATTTTGATTGTTTATATTTCTCTTCTAGCGCTTATTGCCAAGACAAGCATATCATCGAGAACATTTCGAACGATGATAAGATTCTTTCCTCTCATGACAACATTGTTGTCGATGGTGAAACCGCCGGTATCGCTTTAGCCTGTTACCTGATGGATGTTCCTTTTATCTCGGTAAAAGTCGTGGAAGGCAAAGCTGGAGAAAAAATCGATATTAATAATTACATTAAAATACTACGTCAATATGCGGTAGTCGGCAAAGCCGTTGTATCATCAATCGGCGAGATTAACCGCCATGATGTTCTAAGATAGGAGGCCACTTATGCAAAAAGAAAGAAAAAAAATTTCCATTCCCAAACTGTTCGACATCTTTTTTGTCATCACCATTAGTGTCTTCGCCTTATTGGTCATCAATGTCGGCGTTTTAATTGTCTCCATTATCTGGCTCAAAAATAACATTTTAGAATCAATCTTAATCGTCGTTTCAATCGCTTTAGCGCTTCTATTAATCTTTATTGGAATCTTCTTTGTCCAAAAGGGCAAAACTTTGCTCTACGATGTTTTATATGTCGGAGCTAGAGATAATATCAAAGTTTTCACCCACCGAAAAAAAGTTTTCGAACCAATTAAGAATGATCTTTTAGTTGAAACAGATGAACTGAACGATCTATTTGATAAAATTACCAAACATTTCGCCACTCTTTGTATTGAAGATGGCTCATTGGCAACTTCAGACATCAAACTAGAGTTTCAAAAGGGTAGTCGCACCCTAGTGACTTATGACTCACTCGTCGAAAATATTCCAAATATTCTTAAAGCTAGCCATTACTTCCGCCATGCCTTTATCCAATTAAGATATCCATTAGGCAATGATATTATCAAAGATAAAGATGTCGAATCTGTGGTTAAAAATATTCGCAAAGCCCTAAACTATAATGGGTTGTTAATTGCGGAAGCATCAGATCAACGAGGGTTTTTAATCTTTGCTCCTCGCATCGATAGTATCTCTCAACTAAGAGAAGAAATTGATCAAATGATTAAGGGCTCTTCTTTAGTGAAGCGAACCCCTCAAGGATCAGAAATTGCTGCTTGCCGGGTCTCGGTGGTCATTTATCCTTATAGCTCCAGCGAGAGCATCATGGATGATTTAAAATTCGCCAGCCGCTTAAACAAAAATATCAATATTTATATCCCAAATCCTCAATTAGGAGTTAACCCCAATTGGTTGATGAATAACTCTAACGCAGGACAGGTTTCAAAGTTCATTGAAAGTCTCTCCTCGCTCAAGGTAGACGCCCTTCATGTCGAAAATTCGTATCGACATGTTAAAAAACTAATCGGTCAAGTGGCGGATTACTTCTCCTTTACTTGCGCTGGTATTATCGAATTCGATAATGATAGTGATTCATTCATTAGCAAATATTCTTATTCAGCGAAGAATTCACATATCTTCCCCCAAGGCGCAGTGGTTAACAGCGAGTTTGTCGCGAGTATCAATCAATCAAAAGACATCGATCACTCTTATTATTTCACTTCGCGAAAGCATTTGAATAATCGCATCGCTCCCTATATCGATATCTTCTGTATTGAATCGGGATTGTTCTATGTCATTTCTAATAATGAAAAAGCTGTCGCTATTTTGTATTTCCTCAATGATGACAAAGAATTGAACCTCAATAATTATTCCCGAGAATCTTTGATGGTATTCTCCTATATCCTATCGAGCTTCTTCCGCTCAATTAGAGAAACTAATTTCTCCGTTCTTAATAGAACTAGATTCCGCGATATTATTCGTCTTAGCGATATCAAACTCTATAGCGTCGCCAAGAAGTCGCATCGTTTGACTTTCTTGAGTGATTCTTTGATGGATGAAATATCAACCGCCAAGAAACATAACATATGTTATAAAGCATTATATAATCGTTCTTCTCCCTGTGAAAATTGCCCACTGAAAACTAAGCAGAGCATGATCCAAATTCTAGGAAAGAACAAATACCAAACCACGGTTGTTTTGCATAATGAAGAGGATGATTCTGCCCACTTATTTATGCAGCCACTTGTGGCTCAACAAACGATGGATCGATTCGATAAGAACACCCTGACCAATTCTTACTTCTCCTATAACGATAATTTAACTAATGCACTTCTTGGAGGAGTGAGAGGATATGTTTTATATCTATCAATTACAAACCTCACTTCTTTAATCGAAAAAGACGGCAATGAGGGGTATTCTTTCCTACTTAGGAACTTTACCCGTCAGCTACGTGATACGACCGGACAGATGTCTTTATTCCTCTATCGCGATAATATGCTTTGTTTCATCTTGCCGGACTTCAATCGCCACAAAATTATCGACTTATGTGAAAAAATATATGCTCTATCAAAAATGTGCAAGAGCCTCAACGGGAAAGAGTATCCATTAGAAATCACATATATTGCTAATCATTTCTCACAAGAATATAACACTGTGGCTACTTTCAACAACGCCATGGAAAAAATATTCCCGGTCTACGCTAAAGATTCAGAACCTGATTTGCTTCACTTCCC
>JAEZSD010000117.1 GCA_023422095.1 Bacillota bacterium | reverse complement strand
TCGAAACTAATTCTAGTTTAGCTTATATCAATAGTATCACTATTGGCTATAACTCTTCGATGACCACTAATGTCACAACCACTGAAACAAGTGATTATCGAATATCTCCAACGGTTTATAGCGGAACTTTGGTTGATGGAGTGAGTTCTATTTCAGTACCAAATGATATTTCAATAGTCGGTAATACCTATGTTATAAATTCATACAAAACATACACCTATTATTCGTATGATTATGTATACGCTAATCAAGGCAGTTTAAATTTAACTTCAATTGCCATGACTGACCCAGTTGATGTGTCGAATTATTATATTGCCTTCCATTCAATTCCCGCTAACTTTGGAGCTGGTAACACAGTGAGTGAAAACTGCGCTTCTTTGTCAGAGGTCAACGACCTTTTCGGCGACGATGCTCGTTCAATTAAAGAATACACACGAACAGATGGCTATGCCACCGCAGTATCTTGGAATACATCTCAAGGATCATCCTATCCTGTATATTACGAATTTGATATTGCTTTAGATAGTTCCTATACCACCAGCAATCGAGGTGTTGGAAGAGTTGTCGTGTGGGTTGATGGATGGAGTTGCTATGAGGATAGCACACCAGTATCTGTTTATACAGATGACCATTATGCGACATTTGGCGAATATCTAAACTATGGTAGTTTTGGCACTCGCTTTGATTCTCAAACAGCAGACGATGGATATCGTACTGGTTATAAAAATTTTCTTGGTTCTACTTTATTGGCTTCAGCCTAATAAAAAGCCCACTTATGATGGGCTGTTTTCACGTGGTTTTTTTACATATTTAATGTAGGGATAATTCCATTCTACTTCGCTTCTGTTTTTCATTGCTTTTTGAGCGCGGAAGGCTAAATCATCAACTTTTTCTCTTCCAGTAAGCTCTGAATTGGCATAGAAAGGTCCATCTAAATAAATATAAGCGACGGGTTTTTTCTTGAATCTCTTTTTCTTAAACACTGTTGTTGCAGTGATGATTGGGACATTGTCATTCACTGGATAGCGAAAACTGCTTGGAGCAAATTCGCGTACAAAATTGCAATAAGGCCAAATGTGAGCTTCAGGATAGATTAAAACACGATGTTTTTTCTTAATATGATGGGAAAGACATTTCGTGTAATTAGCAAACATTTCCAAATCATTCTTGTTAGGAATTGGAATTGCCCCAAGGGATTTGACCATCCAAGAAACAATTGGGTGAATAGAAAAAGCTTCGGGTCCGGCAACAACAACGCAGAACTTGGAAGGATTGAGTAAAACAGGATGGGTGATTGGATCATAGTCTAAAACATGGTTTGCATACATATAGTAACCAGTTTTTTTGACACCTTTTAAAACTCGACGGTTTTTCACTCGGCTTTGATATATGAATACATTAGCTAAAAACAAAAGAGGAATTGCGATAATTTGACGGAAGATCCATCCACCAGTTCGCGAAAAGAAATTGCGATTAAAATAAGGGTAGTTACTGCGAACACCTTTGTTCTTTATTTCAGCACTAGCAAAATCATCATGCCTTTCATCTTCGTAATATACTACTTTCGGATTGTTATTTTTCTTTGCCATAATCACAAAGATTATTACTTACTTTTTCTGCCGATGCAAGAGCCCACATGATGTTAAAACCACCACATATTGCGTCCACATCTAGTACTTCACCAACAAAGAATATATTATTTTCCTTTTTTGATCTTAAGAATTCATTAACCTCATGAACGGGCAACCCACCTGAAGAAACCTGCGCGTTATTAAAATCATAGAGACTCTTAAACGTAAAAGTAGTCTTATGGATATCCAAACTATTTTTTGTAAGATATGCTGCGAGCCGAGGATGAAGAAATTGAAGATATTGATTGGGCTTAATATCACCATAATCGGGAGCAAAATCAACGCATATGTTAATTTTTTTCTGGGAATTTTCCATATTGATAAAATGCGATAGATTAAAAATAGCTATGCCTGAGAGGCCATCTTTTTTGAAAAGTAATTCCCCATCTTCTTCGTGTTTTGACTTGCCATCAATGAGAAGAGTAAGGTGAACTTTCGCTCTTAATCCTTCTACTAGATTAACATTTTCTTTAACCTTAATTGGGCAGAGTGATGGTTTTGGATCGACAAGAGAATAGCCGTGCTTTTTTAAAATTTTGTATATGCTCCCGTCACTACCAAATTGAGGCGAAGCATTACCTCCACTAGCGATAATAAGATAATCAAAATAATAAGTGCCTTTATCGGTAATTAGGCTTTTAGAAGAATAATCAACCATTGATTCTTCAAGATGAACTTCAATCTTTAGTTCGTCTACTTTTTTGTTGAGCATAAGAGCAACCGTCTCTGCGGTATCACTCAATGGGTAGAGCAAATCATTGACCGACTTATATCTAATTCCAATTTTTTCAAAATATTGGGTTATCTCTAAACTTGAGAAACTCTCAACAATTGGCAGAACAAAGTTCTCGTGATTGTATTTGCTTTTCAAACTTCCTTGGTTGGCAAAATTACATCTTCCATTTCCAGTTGCATATATCTTTCGCAATAATTTGTTATTCTTTTCAAAAATAGAAACCTTATAAGTGGGGTGTTTTTCCTTAATTCGAATCGCCGCAAAAACTCCGCTTATCCCACCGCCAACAATGATTACATTTTTGCATTCTTTGTCAGGATAAACACAAAGTATATTATCTCTCCGTTCAATAGTTGGCTTTTTTGCATTTTCAGGAACAATCCATGTTTTTCCCATTAATTTAGCTCCAAAAATTTTACCGGTTTGACAATAGAGGCGAATAGTACGAGGAGCGAGTTTCCATCTTTTCGATATTTCTTGAACAGATAAGTATTCCATGTTTATATTCTATGCCGATAACGGCAATGTGTCTACAATTGCTTACAAAAAGAAAATTTAAAATTACCCTTCTTTTATTTAGTGATGCAAACATAGTCAAAAAAACAATAAAACGAGACTTTATCAGGTTTTTATGGTGTCTCAAAAAATTTCCAAATCCTGAAAAGAAACTCCTCTTTTAACTTGCCTGTATCAATGAAAGGTCTTTACTACCATTAATGAAGGCTTTATAATTTTTTTAGTAGTTGTTTCATACCTACTAGAAAGTTGGGAGCCCATCATGTCAGAAGAAAAGAAAGACACTGTTTTACTTGCTAATCGCCGAGAATTTCTTGCGAGGGAGTTCGCCAATTTGACTCCAGAATTCGTTGAGTACGGAAAGAAGTTTCTTCCAAAGAAAAAGCACTTTATGATTATGGATGATGTGCTTGTTTATTTGAGTAGTGAGAAAGTTCTTGTTAACGAAGTCTACATTTGCGATAACCCGAAGATGCAAATCACAATTACTGAATTGCTTCCTGAAAAGTATGTCTTTGATCCATTTGGAACAGAAAAATTACAACTTCAGTGTCACAAAGCTAAATTCAAATAAGCATTTGAAATTTTCGATTAATAATCCCCTCAAAGGGGGATTTTTTATTTTGCCAGGAATAAAAATTGTTTACTTGATAATTAATATAAGGAAGGAATCTTATTTGACATTACGATTTTTATTTTAATAGACCGCCAATTTTAGCAATATGGCCACCAGTTAGACTAGATATATCGTTTTTGACAATCATCGCGCTTGGATCGATTGTTAATACCTCTTTGTTTATTTCTTTACTACCTCGACGATTTGTATAAATCATTAAGACTTTTCTTTTTACATCTTTTCCTTCGGCATCCATGGTTGTTACACCCAATCCCCGAGAACGTAGAGTGGAACAGATAACATTTCCTTTATCTTCTGAAGTAATAACTTGAACCAGTATTTTGCCAAAAGCCAATTTTTCTTCGAGAATAGACCCGAACCAAACCCCAGCGGCAAAGCCCAAAGAATAGGCGATACCTTTATAAGGAGACTCAGTTAATCCAACGATTACGCGAGAAGCCACAAATACCCACAAGGCGATTTCAACAACCGCTAATAGAACGGCTACTTTACGATAACCTTTTACAATTAAAATGCTTCTCAACGTTCCTATTGAGACCTCTATTATTTTAGCCAAGATAATACCGAAAAACTCTAAAACTATCCACAGTGTATCAATATTCCAAATCGAGTTCCAAAATGCATTCCAATCCATAATTTTACCTTCATTTTTTTGCACTTCATCAATGTGCTGATGAAATCATATTGTAAATAAGATAACTTTACAAACATAATGACAAATTTCAAAATATAAAAATATAAAGTGCATTATTCATTGTCTTTTCCTTGTCGAGTAAAGTAGATTCCCAAAAGAAAAGGACTGACGTAATTTAATCAATCCTTGAGTATTTTTTGTTAGATTTTACCAAGAGGTCGGGACATCGCCCACGTAATGCCAATAGTTTCCATCTATTCTTTCTATTTCGCTGTACCAATAGACTGTCGAGCCATTGAAGCAATCGCTTGACCACTCTTCAGGCATGCTTTCAAATTCAACAAACACATTTCCTCCAACGTTCATAAAACCACCATCGTCAATGAATGTAATGGTGTTAGGTACTATAAGAGTTGTAATTGAGGAGCAACCGTAGAATGCCGCGGCCCCAATACTTGTAACGGAGCTTGGGAAAACAATTGAATCGAGTAATGCACAGGAGAAAAAGGCAAAATTCCCAATACTGGTAACTGAATCGGGAATAATAAGGGTGGTAAGAGAGGAACAAAATCCGAAAGCGGAATCATTTATGCTGGTTACCAAATCAGGAATATTGATAGATTCGAGGGAAGAACATCCATAAAATGCATAATCGCCAATTATTTCTACTGAATCAGGAATCGATATAGATGTGATTGAAGAACAATCTCTAAAAGCATCGGCGTTAATACCGTTCACAGGATGTTCCCCATTAACTCCATTATCGAATATTTGACGGATTACAACATCGTTTTGAACTCCCGAAAAGCTTCTTACCCAATAAGTGTCATCAACCGAATTATATGAATATTCTATTCCATTATTAGGAAATGCACTTTGTGAGCAGGTGTAAACTATAGTAAATGATTCTATGGTCGTATCCGCAGATGCTACGACTTTGAAACATCCCGGAATTTGATTGGAAAGATTAGTGCTAGGAAGAGCATTATTTAAAAGTACTGAAGTTTCATAGATAGGGATATCTTCGTTCTCACCCATCCACCCCCACCACAAGGTTATGGCTGCGGTTTCTTCAACAAATTCAAAGGATATAGACTCAATACCGCTTATTCTCGTAGTGTTATAGAAAGAGCCATCTTGCTCCAACATTCCCCAAGAACCATCGGCCGGGGATAAACCAGAAGATGAGAAATGAATATCATATGTGCCGATACGACTAGCGGTGAATGTGCTTTCACCTTCGGAAAGATAATTATTTTCACTATTAAAGGAAAGTTGATAATGGTATTGATCTGATTTGACTTGGTTGTAGTAATTCCCCGTAAAATTATTCGATAGAGCAAAAGCAAAAGCTAATATTCCCCCTAACGAGCACACAAAAGATAATAAAAATTTATTTTTCATATTAATGTTCCCCCACAAACATACATTAAAGGTATTTTTAATCCATAAGATGCCGATGTAAAGATTTTTTCTTCAATTGCCTACTTTCTCTTTACATGGCGAGATGTTAAAAAAGAGTGTCATAGCAAGTCAAAATTAACGATTTGCTCTTTTATTATTTATAACTGGTTATTTAAAAGATATTAATTACAAGTATAATACTAGTAATCAAATAGATAATTTTAAAATATTAGAGGTACGAATATGAATGATCGTTATCAATTAAACAAAGAACTAGCCCAAATGCTAAAGGGTGG
>JAEZSD010000116.1 GCA_023422095.1 Bacillota bacterium | reverse complement strand
AAGAACTTGGTGTTCCTTTTGATTTATTAAAATTAGTGCACGAAAATGGTAGATTACCAGTTGTCAATTTTGCGGCTGGGGGAGTCGCCACTCCTGCCGATGCTGCTTTGATGATGCAGCTTGGAGCTGAGGGTGTTTTCGTCGGTTCAGGAATTTTTAAATCAGGAGATCCTTTAAAGAGAGCGAAAGCCATCGTTAAAGCAGTAACCAACTATAACGATCCAAAAATCATCGCCGAAGTATCAGAAGACTTGGGCGAGGCCATGGTTGGTATCAATGAATCTGAAATTGATTTACTAATGTCTGAAAGAGGAAAATAAGCTAATGGTCATAGGTGTATTAGCCTTACAAGGTGCTTTTGTTGAGCACCAAAAAATTCTAGAAAAACTAGGTTGTGAAACCTTTACTATTCGCAATAAAAATGATTTGGCTAGAAAAATGGATGGCCTGATTCTGCCAGGCGGAGAATCGACAACTATGTATGGCTTGTTAAAAGAACTCCATATGGAAGATAAGATTAAAAATCTTATTAACGGAGGATTGCCAACTTTTGGAACCTGCGCAGGACTTCTGCTTTTGGCCAATGAAATCAATAATTATGACACGGCTTTTTTACGAACTATGGATATTACAGCAATAAAAAATGCTTATGGAAAGCAACTCGGCTCTTTTGTGATAAAAGCTGATTTCGCTGATAAAAAAGATGTTCCATTTGTTTTTATTCGCGCGCCTTATATTGAAAGAGTTGGCAAAAATGTCGAAGTACTTTCAAGAGTTAATGGAAAAATTGTCGCTGCTAGACAAGGCAATCAATTAGTGACAGCTTTTCATCCTGAATTGACTGATGATACAACAATTCATAATTATTTTTTAGGAATGATCAACCATTAATATTTTGTCTAATTTTGCGCGCATGCATAAACATTTAAAGAAGAACTAATGCGATAGCATCAATATTAATGTTCAATACTTCAGTTGACTCATAAATAATTCAAATATGATAGCTTGTGCACTAGGAGTTGAATGTACAAAAATGCAAGGCTATACTATAAGCAGCTTAGACACGTTCCAAAAAAAATATTGCGAATGCCATTATGTATTTGGAGGTCAGCATGTTATTGACGAAAAGTTCATTGCTATCTAAAACCAAACATAGTTTTGTATTGTGCACACAAAATGACTTTTTTTCGAGACGATTTCTAAGCTATGACTTTTTCATAAAACTTTAAAGGAGGAAAATATGAAAAAAATCTTATCTTTGAGCTTGGTTCTTTTAGCCAGTGTTGGCGCAGCTGGTCTCACATCTTGCGGAGCAAAAACCTATGAGATCGCTTTGATTACCGACGTTGGCAACATCGATGACAAGTCCTTCAACGAAGGCGCTTGGAATGGTGTTAAGAACTATGCAGAAGCCAACAGCATTTCTTATGCTTACTACCGTCCAACCGAAGATTCAAAAGCGGCCCGTGTTACAAAAATCGGTGACGCCGTTGCAAAAGGGGCCAAAATCATTGTTTGCCCAGGTTACTTATTCGAAGAAGCCATTTATGATGTTCAAGAAGAATATCCTGATGTTGCCTTCTTATTATTAGACGGTGAACCTCATAACGCTGATTACACCACCTATCACACCGCGGATAATGTTCATAACATTCTCTATCGTGAAGAGCAAGCCGGTTATTTAGCTGGTTATGCTGCTGTTCAAGAAGGATACACAAAACTCGGATTCTTAGGCGGTATGTCTGTACCAGCCGTCGTTCGCTATGGTTACGGATATGTTCAAGGTGCGGAAGCTGCCGCTATTGACATGGAATTAGCCGATGGCGCCATTACCATGAAATACAATTACGCTGGCGGATTTGGACCAACCGATGACATCAAAACTAAGATGGACGGATGGTATACAGCCGGAACAGAAGTAGTCTTCTCTTGTGGCGGTGGTATTTATCTTAGCGTTACCGCTGCTGCTCAACAAGCTTCTGCAAAGGTTATCGGCGTTGACGTTGATCAATATGCTGAATCGCCAACCATTATCACTTCTGCTATGAAGGGATTAACCAGTTCAGTCGAACAATCTCTTACTGAATTCTATGATAACGAAAAAGCATGGCCAGTCGAATTAGCAGGCGTGACCTCCACTTTAGGCGCCGCCGAAGATGGTGTTGGTCTAGCTACCGCTGAAGGTTCATGGCGTTTAGAAAATTACACAGTTGCTGAGTACGAAGCACTCTTAGCGGACATCGCTGATGGCACAATCGTAGTCGACAATAGTATCGCTGCTGCTCCTGTAACCACCAAAGTTACCGTTAACTACAGCGCATAATTCAACCACTTTCAAACATACAAGCCACCATTCATTTGGTGGCTTGTCTTTTTTTATGTTAAACTATTTTAAAATAAGAAATCATTGAACAATGATTAAAGGAATTTACAATGTCAGATTACGTCATTGAAATGTTAAACATCACCAAAGAATTCCCTGGAATTATCGCCAACGATAATATCACTTTAACCCTTAAAAAAGGTGAAATACACGCCTTATTGGGTGAAAACGGTGCCGGTAAATCAACATTGATGAGTGTTCTTTTTGGTTTGTATAAACCGGAAAAAGGTACCATTAAAAAAGACGGAAAAGTCGTCAATATCAAGGATCCAAACGACGCCAATGCCTTGGGAATCGGAATGGTCCATCAGCATTTCATGCTCGTTGATGTTTTTACCGTTTTACAAAACATAATATTAGGCGTCGAACCCAACAAGGCCGGTTTTATTAAGAAAAAAGAAGCACGCGATAAAGTGATTGCACTCTCAAAAAAATATGGACTTATGGTTGATCCAGATGCATATGTAAAAGACATTACTGTCGGAATGCAGCAAAGAGTGGAAATTTTGAAAATGCTTTATCGAGAAAATGAAATTTTAATTTTCGATGAGCCGACCGCCGTCTTAACTCCACAAGAAATTGATGAATTAATGCAAATTATGCGCAATTTGGTTAAAGAAGGGAAGTCCATTCTTTTTATCACCCACAAATTAAATGAAATCATGGCCGTTGCCGACCGTGTTACTATCTTGCGTAAAGGCAAATACATAGCCACTAAAAATGTTAATGAAGTCGATAAAGAAACATTATCAATGCTAATGGTTGGGCGTTCAGTTAATTTTAACATTGAAAAAGAACCAACTAATTTTGATGATGTTGTTTTATCAGCTCGAAATTTAGTAATCAAAGCGCCAACATCAAAAAAGCTCGCTGTTAATCATGTTTCCTTTGATGTTAAACGAGGTGAAATCCTTTGCATAGCTGGTATTGATGGCAATGGGCAAACCGAACTCGTCCATGGCATCACCGGATTAACAGAAATTAGCTCAGGTAAACTTTTGTTAAATGGCAAAGATATCACCAAAGCTAGCGTGCGGATTCGCTCGAAATCAGGAATGTCTCATATTGCGGAAGATCGTCATAAACACGGGCTGGTCTTGGATTACTCGCTCGAAGAAAACTTGGTTTTACAAAGATATTGGCAACCAACTTTCCAAAAGTGGGGTTTTATCAAGAAAAAAGCCGTTCATCAGTACGCCGAAGGTTTGATTTCGAGGTTTGATATCCGTTCCGGTCAAGGAACAAGCACCATTGTCAGAAGTATGTCTGGTGGAAATCAACAAAAAGCGATTGTCGCTCGTGAAGTTGATCGTGAACATCAACTCCTTGTTGCTGTTCAGCCGACACGCGGACTCGACATTGGCGCAATTGAATACATTCATAAGCAACTTGTTAATGAACGTGATCGTGGATGTGGCGTCTTGCTAATTTCTCTTGAACTTGATGAAGTCATGGATTTACCAGATCGAATTTTAGTAATTCATGAAGGATCAATTGTCGGAGAATTAGATCCTAAAAAAACCACATTCCAGGAACTCGGACTCTATATGTCAGGAGCCAAAATCGATGCGAAGTTTGCTTCGCCAACTAACGAAGGAGAAACAAAATAATGAAGACCAAAGAATTTTTGGCTCGGGTTGGATCTTCACTTCAGCTCTTTTTTGCCAAGTTGTGGAGTAAAATCAAAAATTTAAATAAATCAAAGAGTTTTATTTCGATAAACGCATCGGTGTTTTCCATCATAATAGGTATCTTAATTGGTTTAATATTAATGCTTATAGTTAAACCAGGCGATGCTTTCTATGGACTTGGAATCATGTTGACGGGTGGTGCGAGTAGCGTCAGCAATATCTTCCAAGTTCTCTACACCGCTGCTCCACTACTAATGACTGGTCTAGCGGTTGGTTTTGCATTTAAAACTGGTCTATTTAACATCGGAGCCGCTGGTCAATATGTTGTCGGAGCTTTCTGCGCAATTTTTGGAGCCATTGTGCTTAAACTTCCTTGGTATGTTGACATCATGTTAGCTGCTCTTGGCGGAGCCATTTGGGGAGCTATCCCCGGTATCTTCAAGGCCTTCTTAAATGTTAACGAAGTGATTACATCCATTATGTTTAACTGGATTGGCTTATTTATGGTCAATCTGATTATTGCAAATACTCCCGCGATGCTTTCTTCAACCTATGGAGGAGCTGATCAGAGTCGAACTGTTGATATAGTTGCCGTTAACCCAGGCGCTAAACTTCCTTCACTTGGTTTGGAAGGTTTGTCTCCTTATATGAATATTGGAATATTTCTCGCGATTGGAATTGCTATTATTATCTATATTGTTCTTAACAAAACAACTTTCGGCTATGAGCTGAAAGCTTGTGGTTTCAATCGAGAATCTTCAAAATATGCAGGTATTAATGCGAAGAGAAATATCATCCTCTCTATGGCGATTGCTGGGGCATTAGCTGGTATTGGCGGGGCGTTAACTTATCTTGCAGGCACTGCAACCATGCTAATTGGAAAAACGATTCCTCCGATGGGCTTTAATGGAATTCCAGTTGCTTTATTAGGCACTTCTAATCCGATTGGAATTATCTTTTCGTCAATTTTTATTGCTTACATTCAAATTGGTGGTAACGCTATGCAACCCGAGTTTGCAACTGAAGTAGTTGACATCGTTATTTCGGTCATTATCTATCTCAGTGCTTTTAGCCTTGTTATCAAACAACTAATTGGAAAAATTTTAATGGATCGCAAACATCGAAAAGAAAAGCAAATAAATATCGAAAACGGCACGGCAGTAAAGCCAGAGTCGGTTGTTAATACTAAAAAGGAAGGCGAATAACATGAATGTACTAGGTGATTTACTTTCGTCAATGATCGCGTTTGCGGTACCTTTGATACTCGTCGCACTCGGTGCGATGTATTCTGAAAGAAGTGGCACGATTAACATTGCCCTTGAAGGTATTATGATTATCGGCGGTCTCGTCGCCTCCCTCTTTTTCAAAATCATGAGCCCAACTGTCACCGAATTTTTCGCCAGTAATCCTAATCCATTCAGCCAATTCTTCATGTCACAGTCGATTGTTCTCGTCGGAATTTTATTAGCCGCGATAGTCGGTGCAATCTATTCATTCTTCCTAGCTTTTGCTTCTATTCGACTAAAGGCTGATCAAACCATTGGTGGAACAGCTCTCAATATGTTGGCCCCAGCCTTGGCAATTGTTATAACATGGGCGGTTCAAGGCCAAGGTCAAACTGCGATCTTGACTCCGGCTTGGGTTCCTCTTGCCTCAGCGCCGGTAGATGCAAACTTTTTTGAACGTCTCTTTTTAAAGAACATGTATTTAACCACAATTATTTGTATCATCATTATTGTTGCGACCATAATCATCATTTATCGAACAAAGTTCGGCCTTCGCTTACGCTCCTGTGGTGAAAATCCCGCTGCTGCTGATAGCGTTGGCATCAACGTTTATCGGATTCGTTATACCGGAGTCAAGATATCTGGCGCGTTGGCTGGTATTGGCGGTCTAGCCTTTACTTTAGCCGCCGGAAGTGGTTTTGCTTCGACAGTTGCTGGCTATGGCTTCTTAGCTCTGGCGGTTATGATATTCGGCAACTGGCAACCAGTAAAAATTGTGCTTGCTGCTCTTCTGTTTGCCTTCTTTAAATCATTATCTGGGATGTCAGGTAGCATTCCCTTTCTCCCCTCCTTTAGCAATGTCAAAGAATCGGTTTACATTTACCTAATGATTCCTTATATTGTAACGATGATTATTCTTGCAATAACCTCGAAGAAATCACGAGCGCCTAAAGCCGAGGGAGTTCCTTATGACAAAGGTTCTCGTTAAACTATGGAGAATTATTCTCTACCACTTTTAATTAATTAGGAAAAAATATGTATAAAATACTTGATAAGAATAATTTTCCAAAACGAAAACAATATGAATGGTTTCGCACGTTTTCTAATCCTTGTTATGGTTTAACTGTAAAAATGGATGTCACATCGCTCGTAGAATTTTCAAAAAAAACGAAAACTAGCTTTTTTATCAACGCTCTCTATTTGGTCACAACTGGATTGAATTCAATTGATGAAATGAGGATGCGTGAAGTTCGTGGCGAGATCCGTCTATATGATGTAATTAACCCCACTTTCACAGTTATGACCAACACTGGTATATATGAAAACTGCGGCTTTAAAATGGTGCAGGATTATCCTTCGTTTTATAAAGCTGCATCTACTGAGATAGAGGCTGCCAAACTTCAAGATGGAGTCAAAAATACTTTTAATGATAGCCCTGAATATGATGATTATTACATCACTTGTCTTCCCTGGCTATCGATTGAAACCATGACTCATCCACTACCAGACAATAACCACGAATCTTCTTCTTGCCCTCGCGTTCTCTGGGATCGATATCGCGAAGAAAATGGCAGAATCGTCATGATATTAAACATCACAGTTAATCATTGTTTTGTTGATGGTTATCCGCTTTCACAAGCCTTCGTAAATATTCAACAAAATTTTGATAATGTTGATAAACTATGTCGCTAAATTTGAGAGTGTTTATCATTCATTGATCTTTATGCTCAAAAGCATACTCTCATGTTTAATAAAGCGCGGATAAAAGAAAAAGGATTGACACTCTTGCATCAATCCTTTTTTGAAATGCCAGTTATTCGATAGTTATCATCCAATAATCTTTATATGGATACCCGTCTTCTCCTACTAAATTGGAATCCGTTGGTTTAAAACCATAATTCTTGAAAGCATTCATTCTTTCAACTGCGT